>DATCXS010000313.1:0-18009 GCA_036565645.1 Mucilaginibacter sp. | reverse complement strand
GCAAATTGTAAGCTGTTTATTTATCACTTCGACATTGATGTCGTGCTGGGTACACCGCAAGGCTGTCAGCAAATCTCCGGGCGTCCCTCTTATTTCAAACCATGATGCCGGTCGTAATAATGACATCATCAAAAAGGAGCGCAAAGAAGCCATTGCGGCTTTTGTCCCCTACACAGCAGCCTCGTATATTGATCGATTTAAAACCATTGCCATAACAGAAATGAACTTGTATGGCATACCCGCCAGCATTACGCTGGCGCAGGGTTTATTTGAGTCGGGCTATGGCAATAGCGATTTGGCCAAGATCGCCAACAATCACTTCGGCATTAAATGCACCAGCGATTGGAAAGGACGCAGTTATTATAAAGACGACGACCAGGTGAATGATTGCTTCCGGGTTTATGATAATCCTGAAGACTCTTACCGCGACCATTCTGAGTTTTTAAAAAGAAAACGGTATGCCCCCCTGTTTGAATTAGACAAGAATGATTATAAGGGTTGGGCGTATGGCTTAAAACAAGCCGGTTATGCTACTAATCCAAAATATCCGGATCTGCTGATCGGCGTCATCGAAAAATATCACCTTGATCAATATGATCGCCCCGAAGGCGAGATTCAGAAAATTAAACGCGAGGACCGTGTGTTGTCGCAGATCAATCAAAACATCGGCAAAGCCGTAAAAGACTCCCTGATACAAAACACCTCGCCTGCCAAATTGTATACAATAAAAACCGGCGACACACTATACAACATTTCCAGGCGTTTTGGTTTAACTGTTGATGAGCTTAAGGCTTTAAATAATATGGCCGACAACACGATTAAGATTGGCCAGGCGCTGGTGATAGCAAAGTGAGCCGCCGTTAATTATTGTTAAATACTTCGCCTCAACGCAAGCATAGTTTAGTTTTGCTTAAATGAAATCTGCGTTTATTCTGTTATTCTGTTTAGTTTGCATGCGCTCGCTTGCCCAGGAAAAGCTATCCGGAATTATCTTTGATGCTGACAGCAAGGACAGGTTATCGCGAGTTAACGTTACCAATCTTTCAAGCGGTTTTTTTGTGTTTGATAACCTGAACGGCGTTTTCGAGATCGACGTCAAAATAGGGGACAAACTGGTTTTCTCGCAGGCCGAGCACCACCAGGACACTATTGTTGTAATCAGCTACACGCCCATCGCTGTGTATTTAAAAAGTATTTCCATTCACCTTAAACCGGTTAATATCTTTGAGAATAAGCTGGACCCTGAAGCCCGACTTGCGGCTAAAAAAAAGGACTACGGCAAAGCTTATGGCGCATTAGCCGGCAATGATTTTTTAACGCTTACCCCCGGGCTGGGCGTGGGTTTAGGCATCGACGCTATTTGGAATGCACTGAGCCGCAGCGGACGCAATGCAGCACACCTACGCCAAACAATTGCAAATGATTACAAACAAGATGTGGTAGATTCGCGTTTTAACAGTGCATTGGTTGGACGCATAACAGGCTTAACGGGCGAGCGATTGAAGGATTTCATGAAGAAATACCGCCCGGGATATTATTTTTTGCAAAGCGCTAGCGATTATGAGTTTATAATGTCTGTACGCACTAATTTAAAACGTTATCTGCGCAATCCGACGGCTTATGCTTTAATACCTTTGGATTCACTTAAAAAATAATTTTTTACGCTACTCTTTAAACCTTATGGCATTATTGCTATCTGATTTAAAGGGAAAAATGTGTTTATTTGCCTATCTATGTTAAAAAACATACCTGTATATCTTTTTTCAGCCTTGTTAACTGTTGTCTCTTTATCTGCCTCGGCGCAGGAAACCGACTCGTTAAAAACAGACACCGTGAAAACAGATACCGTGAAAATAGATACAGCCCTCTTAAACAAGTATCATATTGACGCGCCTAAAAACTCATTACCTGTGCGCACGCGTACCATCCAGGTTAAACAGGAGATGATACCGGTTACCCTGCTTGACTACCATGTAAATTATTGGCGAAAATGGATGACCCTGGCTATTAACTTTAACCAATCGTCATTTAGCAATAACTATGTTTCGGGCGGCGCTAATGCCATAGCTGTAGCCGGAGAATTTGAATATCGGTCAGAATACCATAAAGGAACGCTTGACTATAACACCGATTTACACTTTTGGTACGCCAAATCAAAAAACAAAGGCCAGGGCTCACGTAAAACGAACGACCGTATTTATTTTGATAATAAGCTGGCAACCCAACTGTCAAAAAGCTGGTTCTTTTTTGGGTCGTTAACGTTCGAATCGCAGTTTGACAAGGGTTATAATTACAATCGCGATGGCTCATTAACCCTGATATCAAACTTTATGGCACCGGGTTATCTGACAGAGTCTATCGGTTTTGAGTGTAAGCCAAGCTCCTGGTTCGACTTACGTATCGGTACCGGTACCGCCCGTCAAACCTTTTTGGTTAATGACACGCTTTACAAAAACCTTAATGGCAACAACTATGGTGTACCTAAAGGTAAAAAGTTCCATAACGACCTGGCGTTTCAGATGGTTACAACTATTGACAAGTATCTCGACCCAAAAAAGGCGTTACACTTAACCACCCGCTATGCGTTATTCATTCCTTACGAAAAGAATATAAAGTTTATTACCCATCGCGTGGATGCAGGCTTGAGTGCCCGGATAACCCGCCTGGTAAGCTGTTCTGTTAACGGCACATTTATTTATGACCGGAGTGTTAAACCAGATCCACAAGGCTCAGAAGGATTAGCTTTAGGCATAGCCTATCATTTCCCTTATTAGTTAATCCTAAATTTCTTTTTTTCTGACGATCTGCTTATGGCCTTAAGGCATAATTGATACAAAATCATACCTTTGTAACCTCAAAAAAAGATTAATTAAAGTACCGGGTAAATATGTTTGAAAATCTTTCGGATAAACTTGACAGGGCATTTAAGGTCCTGAAGGGTCAGGGAACTATTACAGAAATAAACGTGGCCGAAACCATGAAGGAGATCAGAAAAGCTCTTCTTGACGCCGACGTAAACTATAAAACCGCCAAGGCATTTACTGATGATGTAAAGCAAAAAGCGCTGGGCGCAAACGTTTTGACTGCCGTTTCGCCAGGGCAGTTGCTAACCAAGCTGATGAATGACGAGCTGGCTGCCCTGATGGGGGGAGCCGCCTCTGAGTTAACGCTGGCTGCATCGCCAACCATCATATTAATTGCGGGACTTAATGGCGCGGGTAAAACCACTTTTACCGGCAAGCTGGCCAATTTCCTGAAAACGCAGAAAAACAAAAAGCCATTACTTATTGCCGATGATATTTACCGACCTGCGGCTATTGACCAATTAGAGATTTTAGGCGAGCAGATTGGCGTACCTGTTTATACCAACCGCGAGTCGAAAGATCCGATAGCTATTGCTAAAGAAGGGATTGCACATGCCAAACAAAACGGCAATAACATCGTGATCATTGACACCGCCGGCCGCCTGGCTATTGACGAAGCCATGATGGTAGAAATTGAGCAGGTAAAAGCCGCCGTTAATCCGCACGAAATTTTGTTTGTGGTAGATTCCATGACCGGTCAGGACGCAGTGAATACGGCTAAAGTGTTTAATGATAGGCTGGACTTTACCGGCGTGGTATTAACCAAACTGGACGGCGATACCCGCGGCGGGGCGGCGATATCGATCAAATCGGTAGTAAATAAGCCGATCAAGTTTATCGGTACCGGCGAAAAGATGGAAGCTATCGACGTTTTCCATCCCGACCGGATGGCCTCGCGGATACTGGGTATGGGCGATGTGGTATCGTTGGTGGAACGTGCGCAGATGCAGTTCGACGAAAAAGAAGCGGCCGAGCTGCAAAAGAAGATCCGCAAAAACAAATTCGATTTTAACGACTTTTTTAACCAGATACAACAGATCAAAAAAATGGGTAACATGAAAGATCTGATGGGTATGATACCGGGCGTTGGTAAAATGATGAAAGATGTTGACGTACCTGACGATGCTTTTAAAGGTATCGAGGCTATTATCAATTCCATGACCCCGGCCGAAAAGGGAAACCCTGACCTGATCAACCCAAGCCGCCGCAACAGAATTGCAAAAGGCGCTGGCCGCGACATTCAAGAGGTTAACCGCCTTATTAAGCAGTTTGAAGATATGCGTAAGGTAATGAAGCAAATGAGCAACCCGGCCGCCATGGCATCCATGATGAAAAGGATGCCGAGATAGTATGAAACCATAGAAAGCGACTTAGGTCGCTTTTTTTATTTACGTTGATTTAAATCAATATCGGTTCCATGCCTTATACTTCTTAAATCCTTTGTGTAACCAAGGGTATTTGAAGATATTTCGAAGTGGCTGCTATAAATATAGCGCTGCTTTCTTCGTTGGTTTGTTATAAACCGCTTTCTTAACTGAACAATTTAGCTTATTATTACATTAAGATAGTAACGCTATGAATAAACTAAGGTCATACTTTTTTGCCGGATGCACACTATTTACATTATCTGCAAAGGCGCAAGTGCCCGATGCCCCAATTGATGTATTACACTATGGGTTTAATATCGTGCTTACCGATGCCAGCAATAATATTAAAGGTAAGGCAGACATCTCTGTTAAATTTCTAACCACACCCGGAACCTTTCATATTGACTTAGTAAAGAAAAAAGCCAGCGGCCCCGGCATGATAGTGAGCCGCGTATTGGAAGATGGAAAACCCGTACGTTTTCAGCAAGACAGCGACGCTATCAACATAAACACCCAGGCCCAACAAAATAGCCAAAAAACTTACTCTATTTTTTACGAAGGCGTCCCAGCCGACGGCCTGATCATATCAAGCAATAAATTTGGCAAGCGCACCTTTTTTGGCGACAACTGGCCCAACCGTGCGCATAACTGGATCCCTTGTGTTGATGAACCTGCCGACAAAGCCTCGGTAGACTTTACCGTTACGGCACCAGATCATTACCAGGTTATAGCCAACGGCTTAAAAATAAGTGAGCGGGTGCTGCCCGGTCAGCTTAAAAAAACGCACTGGGCGGCTACGGCGCAGCTGCCCACCAAAGTAATGGTCATCGGCGTTGCAGACTTTGCTGTCGACCACCCTAAAGACGTGGGGGACATCCCTGTTTATACCTATGTGTTCCCCCAGGATGCGATGATTGGTTTTAAAAGCTATGCCATAGCAGGCGATATCCTGCCTTTTTATATTAAAAAGATTGGTCCGTATGCTTATAAGAAGCTGGCTAATGTGCAGTCAAAAACCATATTCGGCGGTATGGAAAACGCCAGCTGCATTTTTTATTTTGAAAACTCAACCAGTTCAAAAGGGATCGAAGAGCTGATGGCGCATGAAATAGCGCACCAATGGTTTGGCGATGCCGTAACCGAAAAAGATTTCCATCACCTTTGGTTAAGCGAAGGTTTTGCCACTTACCTGACCAACTATTACCTGGAAAACAAATATGGCGTTGACACCTTGAAAAAACGCTTAATAGCCGACCGGATAAAGGTCTTACAGTTTGAGAAAAAGCGCTTTACCCCAGTAGTGGATACCTCGGTAAAAGCCGACTATATGCAGCTGCTCAATGCCAACAGCTACCAAAAAGGCAGCTGGGTATTGCACATGCTTCGCCGCAAATTGGGCGACGGTGCGTTTTGGAAAGGCCTGAACACCTATTACTTGAAATACCAGGGGGCTAATGCCAATACTGCCGATTTCCGGGACGTAATGGAGCAGATCAGCGGGCAGAACTTGAAGCCGTTTTTCCATCAATGGCTCAATACGCCGGGCCACCCGGACCTGGCCATAAATTGGATCTATGATCAGAAAACCCGTATTGTTGATATTACTGTCGACCAAAAGCAAAGTAACCTATACACTTTCCCGCTTGAGGTTGATATAGACGGCGAATTGCATACCATCGATATGACCGGAAAATCAACAACCGTTCATATTGCCGCGGGTAAAAAACTGCCGGTAATAACGGTTGACCCCAATGTTAATTTATTGGCGAGTTACACGGTTAACGGCGAATAATATTTATAAACCACCATAAATAACCTTTTATGAGAAAATATCTACTAATTGTCGCGCTGCTTGCGCTTCAGGTAAATGCGTTCGCACAATTTTCAGTCAGCCCGGATAAACATTATCTGTTAAAAGACAACAAACCCTTTTTTTGGATGGGCGATACCGCATGGGAGCTTTTTCATAGACTGAACAGGGAAGACGCCGATTTTTATTTAAAGCATCGCAGCGAGCAGGGGTTTACCGTGATACAGGCGGTTGCTTTAGCCGAGTTTGATGGGCTTAACAAAGCAAATGTTTATGGTGATACGCCGCTGGTTAACAATAACCCCGAGACACCTAACGAAAAGTATTTCAAACATGTAGACTATATTATAGATAAAGCCGCTTCGTATGGCCTGAATATAGGATTATTGCCGACTTGGGGCGACAAAATAAATAAAGCCTGGGGTACAGGGCCTGAAATATTTAACGAAAAAAATGCCGCCGTATATGCAGAATGGCTGGCTAAACGGTACAAGAACAGGAAGAACATTATTTGGATATTAGGCGGCGACCGAAACCCGCGCAATGAGCGGGATATAGCTATATGGCGTGCAATGGGCTTAGCCATTAAAAAAGCAACCAACAATAAGGCGCTCATTACTTATCACTGTCAGCCCAATGAGTTAGGCTCGGCGCAGTGGTTCAGAAATGAATCATGGTTTGATTTCAACATGTTTCAAAACGGGCATTGCAGGGATGTAACCAATTATTTAAAAATCTTTAACGCTTACAAGGCACTGCCGCTTAAGCCTGTGATAGACGGAGAACCGCTTTATGAAGACCACCCGGTTTGCTTTAATGTTACCGACCTGGGCACCTCAAGCGCTTACGATGTGCGCCACTACGCTTATACAGACTTGTTTGCAGGTGCTTTTGGCCACACCTACGGGTGCCATGATGTATGGCAAATGTATTCGCCGGCTAATGCGCCTATAAATGGTCCGCACTATTTTTGGACCAAAGCGATAGACCTGCCGGGGGCCAAGCAAATGCAGTTTGTACGTAGGCTGATGGAGTCGCACCCGATACTTGACCGTATTCCCGACCAAAGTATTATTGTAGAAAATGACCTGCCGCCGATGTCACGTATACAGGCAACGCGTGGAAAAGATTATGCTTTCATCTATTCATCCGAAGGAAAACCGTTTACCGTTATTATGGGCAAAATAAGCGGCAATAGGGTAAAAGCTGTTTGGTTTGATCCAAAAAGCGGCAAAACAACATCGGCTGGCGAAGCAAATAATCATGGAACTAAGAAATACACCCCACCGTCATCCGGCTACGGCAATGACTGGGTTTTGGTGATTGATGATGCGTCGAAAAACTATAAGTTATAAGCCTGTTGCAATGCCAGATTAACTAATGTTTTCGGCTCCAAATAAAATCTATATCTTACGCTATCATAAATCTATATCATAGTGTTAGTTAAAACTTTTGGGAGCGCCGTTTACGGGATCGAAGCCATTACTATTACAGTCGAGGTAAATATCGCTGCCGGTACCAAATACTTTATTGTGGGCCTGCCCGATATCGCCGTTAAAGAAAGTTATTTCAGGATTGAGTCGGCGCTGAAAAATTGCGGCTTCAAAATGCCGAGGCAACAGGTAGTAGTAAACCTGGCGCCTGCCGATATCAAGAAAGAAGGCTCGTCATACGATCTTACCATAGCCACTGCTGTCCTCGCTGCGTCCGGCCAGATAGAGGCTGGGGAGTTAGACAAATATCTCATCATGGGTGAGCTGTCGCTTGACGGCAGTCTGCAACCCATCAAAGGTGCTTTGCCTATTGCCATACAGGCCCGCAAAGACGGCTTTAAAGGCTTCATACTTCCCATGCAAAACGCCCGCGAAGCAGCTATTGTGAATGATCTGGAAGTTTACGGCGTTGAAAGTATTAAAGAAGTTGCCGGCTTTTTCAATGGCGACCTGCAGTTACAGCGCCAGGAGGTAAATACCCGCGAAGAATTCTATAACAGCCTCAGCAGCTATGACAGTGATTTCAGCGAAGTAAAAGGGCAGGAAAATATTAAACGTGCTTTAGAGATAGCCGCTGCCGGTGGGCATAATGTGATATTGATCGGTCCGCCGGGAGCCGGTAAAACCATGCTGGCCAGAAGACTGCCGTCAATTTTACCTCCGCTAAGTTTATATGAGTCTCTGGAAACCACCAAAATCCATTCTGTAGCCGGTAAGCTGTCTGCCGCCGATGCCTTGGTTACTATAAGGCCGTTTCGGTCGCCTCACCATACCATATCAGATGTCGCGCTTGTCGGCGGCGGGAGCAACCCACAGCCCGGAGAGATCTCACTGGCACATAACGGCGTTTTATTTCTGGATGAGTTGCCCGAATTTAAACGCAGCGCGCTGGAGGTTATGCGCCAGCCACTGGAAGAACGCCGGGTAACTATATCGCGCGCTAAGTTTACGGTCGATTACCCCAGTAGTTTCATGTTGGTGGCATCGATGAACCCTTGCCCTTGCGGCTATTACAATCACCCCGAAAAAGAATGCGTTTGCCCACCGGGTGTAGTACAAAAATATCTGAGCAAGATCTCCGGTCCGCTGCTGGACAGGATTGACCTGCATGTTGAGGTAACGCCGGTGAACTTTAACGAGCTGGCTTCAGATCGTCCGGCTGAAAAAAGCGAATTGATCCGCGATCGTGTAATTCAGGCCCGACAAGTACAAATGGCACGTTTTGGCGACAGGCAAGATCTGCATGCCAATGCGCAAATGAGCCCGAAAATGGTTCGCGATATTTGTAAGATCAGCGAAGCCGGCCAAAATCTGTTGAAACGCGCCATGGAGAAACTTGGCCTATCGGCCCGCGCGTACGATCGTATTCTGAAAGTCGCCCGTACCGTTGCCGACCTGGGTGGCAGTGAAAACATTGAGATTGAGCATTTGGCCGAGGCCATACAGTTCCGTAGTTTGGATCGCGAGGGTTGGGCCGGGTAGATCCGATTTATAACTTATTGCTATCTTTAGCTAATGAAGCGCCGCGACCGCATAAAACTTAATATTACACGTAACTGGAATTTCCCGGGTAAAGAGCGCTTATCGTCACTGCTTAATAAATCTTACCCGGAACAATCTGCAAAAGCCGGCATTACCTGGCTGGCCCACGAGGATATTGCCATATACACTACCGGCAATAGTTATATTGAATGGAGCATTCTGAGTAACGGCACTTACGAGGACGAGATTGGCAAACTGATCCGCACCTCATTAAGAGACGGTGATACCGCCCTTGACATTGGTGGCAATATCGGCTTGCAAAGTATCAGGATGTCGCAATGTGTGGGCCACAGCGGCAAGGTATATGCATTTGAGCCTTTAAACTATTTACAGCAAAAGTTTAAAAAAAACACTGCCTTAAACCGGGCCAATAACGTAACCCTGTTTCCATGCGCATTTTCCGATACCGAAGGCGGGGCCGAGTTTAACATCGATCCAAAAAGCTGGAATCAAGGCACGTTTAGCCTGTTAAATAATGCGTCGGAAGGCGAAAGGCAGCTCGTTACCATTAAAGTTGCCGACCAAATGCCTGAGCTTGCCGCATTGCCATCACTAAGCTTGGTTAAAATAGACGTAGAGGGTTTTGAGTACCCGGTACTGCGCGGCATGAAAAGCCTGCTGCAAAAGCATAAACCACGGATTATTTTTGAGTATGATGCGAATTACTGGAATAAAGCCGGGCAGGACATGCAAAGCTGCTATCAGTTTTTAGGCGGTCTGGGGTATACTTTATATCAAATTGATAAGTTTGGCTGCGATCTTATCAATGCCGTCGAAGAAATTGAAAGCGGCAATATATTCTGCCTTCCTCTTTAAGGGCGTGAAATAAACGGTTGTTTACTTGCTATTTGCGGTTATATTTGTTTTACCAATATTATCTAAATAACAAGTTATGTTAAAATCAAGAAGCCTGGTAACCCTGCTTTGCCTTGGCGTTAGTTTAATCATTTTAGTAAGCTTTAATCGCCCCAAACCTAAGCCACAGCAAAATAAGCCCTTAAATATTATCCTGGTTATTGCAGACCAATACCGGGCTGACGCCTGTCGGCGTGAAGGGTTTAAGCTAAATACTACCCCATTTCTGGATAGTTTAGCCGAAGACGGGACCTGGTTCAATAAAGCTTATTGCGCTGCGCCTATTTGCGCGCCAAGCCGTACTTCGATGTTTACCGGCAGGTTTCCCAGCGCAACGCATACCAGATCAAATATGAATTTGGTGGATGCTAACTATCAAACCGATTTGGTTGATGTGTTGAAATCAAAAGGCTATCTCACCGCATTTGTCGGCAAAAACCACACTTATCTGACACCCAAAAAATTCGACTACTGGCATGGTTACGACCACCTGGGCGAACCGAAGGTAACTGATCCTGATAAAATCGCAGTTAATAAATTTTTAGCGAGCACTCGCTTTTACATGAGCCAAAAGCCGGCCCCATTCCCCGCCAGCATGCAGCAGCCTGCCCGCATCGTTAAAACCGGCGAGGAATGGATGACGAGGCAAAAAGCGTCCGGCAACACCAAGCCCTTTTTTCTTTATCTGTCTATCCCCGAGCCTCATAACCCCTACCAGGTTTCTGAACCGTATTATTCCATGTTCCCGGCTAAAGACCTGCCCCGGTTTAAAGCCAACGGCAGCAATCTGCAGAAAAAAGGCAATAAATGGTTGTTGCAGCGCAACATCCTGCACATGGGCTATGGCGATTACGAAAAACAAATTGTCCGCATTCGCAGCAATTACTATGGTATGATGCGCTTAATTGACGACCAGATGCGTGGCCTGGTAAGCTATCTTAAACAAAATGATCTGTACGATAACACATTAATAATATTTGTTGCCGATCATGGCGATTTTACCGGCCAGTACGGATTGATTAAAAAAGGCGTTGAGGTGCCCGAATGCCTGGCCCGTATACCCATGATCTGGCACGGACCCGGCATCGTCAAAAATAAACTGCCGCATGAGGCGCATGTAAGCAACATAGATATTATGCCAACGCTATGCACCATGATAGGCGCGCCCATCCCCGATGGGGTGCAGGGCCGCAGCCTTTGGCCCTTGCTTACCGGCAAGCCTTATCCTAAACAAGAATTTGCCAGCGTAATGGTGCAGCAGGGGTTTGGCGGTTTACACTATGTTAACTTTGATGAATATGACCCTTATACGCAGGATGGTACCGTAACTAAAGGTAAAACCGAAGCCGACGAGTTAAATACCTGGTCGCAAAGCGGCAGTATGCGCATGTTGCGTAAGGACGATTGGAAACTGGCCTATGATATGCAGGGAGCAGGGCAGCTATATCACCTGACTGCCGACCCGGAAGAACTGGATAATTTATTTAACAACCCCAAATACCTGCAAAAGCAAGATGAATTGTTGCGCGACCTGATGACGTGGGAGCTACGCATGCAAGACCCGCTGCCCATGCCGCGCCGGCAGGGCAAACGCCAATACGGTTTTAAACGCGACCCCTATAATTACTGGACGCCGTATATTAACGAACCGGCAAACAACATTCCTAAAAATTTGAAAGAGGTTAAACAGGGCGAGAAGTAGAACACTTCATCGGCCCCGACAAAGTAAAAGAGCCGTCCGGATATACCGGGCGGCTCTTTATATACAGTTAGTAAGCGTTCTATCAATCAAAGATCTGGGTTTGGTCATACGTAGCCAAATCGAGCGAATATTTTTGCGTTTTATTTTTATACGTAATTTTTATATTAGCCTTTTTATTGCCCAGGAAAGTCATGCTTCCGCTAAAATTGCCGCTAAATGTTTTACCGCCCGTTTCCTCTGAAAGGCTTGCCTCGAAAGTCACAGTACCTGAAGAAATGTCGGCGCTACCCCCGGCAGTTTTAATTTTAACATTGGTTAAAGTGTATTCTGTGTGGTTGTTCTTTGTATCGATTACTGAGCCCTCTGCATTTAATACTTTTTTAACAAAATTGTTGCCCATAGTGCCCTTCATAGAAACCATGGTATAGTGAGCATCAGCTTTGCTTACAATGTAGTTTTGAGCAATCAGATATTTGTTGGTAAACAACGGGCCGTTGTCAGTATAGGTAACCGTATCGGTTAATACATAACCATCAAGATTGTCGGCGCTGCAGGTATAAATAAACTTGTATTTGCTGTCAATATTCTTCAGCGTATCAAACGCCTGATAGCTAACATTATCGGTAGTGTCAATTTGGTACCCGCAATATGGCTCTATACTATTCACTCTTGGCCCCCGGGTTGATTTAACGTTGTTTGGCACCTTTATACCGTCGCCTATATTAGCGCCGCCATATTGACCGGTAAATGATTTATAAAAAGATGTACCAATTTGTTTGGTTACGGCTGTAATATCTAACTCGCCGTCGGCAGTTGGTGATACAGCTCCTTTTTTACAGCCGGTTAAAGCAACTACTGCGGCCGAAAAAACAATTAAAGTAAGGTTTAAGGTTGACTTCATGGTTTTTGTTTTGAATTATGCAATGACTCAAATGTAATGCCGGTAATATTTTAGCACAAAACCAAGTAAGCTACGGGGTTTGTAGGGGATTAACGTCCACAAAACGGGGAAATAAAGGGCCGGTTTTATAAGCCCCATTGTTGATATTTCATGTTATAGTTACCTGGCCGGTTAGCCGGTTTACCAGGTAAACATAACTGCCGCATCCGTCAACTCAGCTATTTTATTGTCGCTTTCATAGCCTGATTGGTCAATGCACTGAAGTCAGCCCATAATATAAATTAAAAATAGCATTTCTTAAGCGGGTCATTAAAGCGCGAACGCGGGTTGTTACTGTTTTTGATGGTAAACGCTATCGATATTTCATGCGAGCCATAACCCAGTGTACCCAGCTTATTTAATGAGTAATCAAATGCATAGCCGATCCTTAAACTTTCTGAAGCAAAAAACTCGACTGTACCAACCATAGCGCTTGATGTAGGCAAGCCTTTTTGCAGATTGGGTTTGCTGTACAACGGCACCGCGGTTCTGTAGGTTCCGCCTAACCATAGTTTTTCGCTTATCAGCAAAAAGGTGTTGATATCCATGCTGGTAGGTGCAGTAGGCGTGTCTTTAATCAAGATAGATGGCTTTAGCTTCATGTCACTATTTACATCAAATATTCCCCCCACCGTAAAATATTCATGCGGTTTAGGGATAGGCACGCCCAGGCCGGTAGCCGTTGATGCAGGATGCGTGTACTGCGGCAACAAGTTATCTACCGACGCCCCGATAAACCAATCGTTATTGGTATATAAAACACCGATACGGGCATCGGGCGACAGGAAGCTATGATAACCTGTCGGGATATAACTATCGCCGGTTTGTACCGGATTAAGCTTGCTGCCGTCAATGCCCGACTGTATCAACCCGGCACCCAAACCAAAAGCCAATCTTGAATCTTCATTATCGCCCAGCTGTATGCGGTACGAGTAGTTAGTATAAGCCGCTACGGTACTTTGCGCGCCAATCTGATCGCGTTGCAGTAAAATGCCCAGGCCCACGGCATCATTAGCCACTGCGCCGTCGACAGCTATTGAAGCCGTTGTCGGCGCACCCGGTAAACCGGTCCATTGCGAGCGGAAAAAGCTGTTCACAAAAAAATCGCTTTTATATCCGGCATAAGCCGGGTTAATATATAAGCCATTAAAAATATATTGGCTAAACTGCGCGTCTTGTTGGGCCTGCGCCGCAATAAAAGTTGTAATTAAAATACAAATTAATATCAGTCTCTTCATCATATCCGCGTTCTTAAAAGGGTCAGATAGCCTTTGTAGGTGTCCCAAACGCCGGCTTTGTTTTTGGCGCGTAACACGTAGAAGTAAGTACCTTCTACCAGCCCCGATCCATCCCAATCATTCTTATAATTTGTTTTTTGATAAACTACATTGCCCCAACGGTTAATAATAGTCAGCTCGGTGTCTGAGTAGGTTACAAGGCCTGGTATAACAAAGGTGTCGTTCACGCCATCGCCATTGGGCGTAAACACGTTTGATATTACCAGCGGATAAACCTGCTGTACGGTCTGATCCACATTGTTGGCCAAAATGGGGTCAATCTGCTTACCTTTTATGTTAACTATACTTTGTATCATCCCCGGTGCTAATACCTTAACAGTTATTACCAATTTGGTTGGGTCATTCTCTCTAATCTGGCTGATTTTCCAGGTTAATGTGCGGGTAGCCATATCGTATTTTATGGCGTCGCCACCGTTAGGCTGTGGTAAATACACCAGGTTTTCGGGTATAACATAGCTAACCTGAACATTAGTTCCGGGTATAGGGCTTTTGTTATCGGCAACAAGTACATACGTGTAGCTGTCGCCGGGCACGGCGTTCACGTTTGTCGATGCAATGGTTACCGACAGGTCCACCACCGTATCCGGCAAAGTAACCGGCGGGTCGTTTGGTTTGACAATGATCTTAACCGCATCTGATACCTCCGACGGACACCCTTCGGCATTAAAGGCCACTACCGAGTACATGCCTGCGGCAGCAGCTGTATAGTCTTTATTGATGGCGTCGACAATCTTTACGCCGTCTTTATACCATTGATAGGCCGAAGCGCGCAACGAGCTTGCGTGCAGAACAATAGTCGCCCCCTCGTTGATCGTATAAGTAACATCACCGCCCTGATTTAGCATCGGTAGCGAATATGCTTTACTTTTTATGATCAACAACGCGCATAGAACTATTATTCTGCACAATTGCCTCATCGATATCGCGTAGCCCTTATTAATTTTCTTACCAATTAGTTAACTGCGATAGTCGGCTTGCTTGGCAGCGGCGTAATCACGATGTCTTTGGTGTTTGTTGCCGGACATGATGAATTAAGCGCATAAGTTACCGTAACACCATAAGTTATTGTAGACGGGGTTGTTTCGCCGGTTACATTATAAGTGCTTGATGTTGCACCCGAGATAGGCGTACCGTTTTTGGTCCACTGATAATTTAGGGTAAAGCCCGTTGCCGGAGTTGGGTTTGCCGTTAACAAAGTAGCATTGCCTGCCTCGCCGCACATTGAGCTGGTTGGCGAAGTGATGGTAACGCTTAATGGCGGCAACACATAAATCTTATACACATCAGAGATTGGCGAAGTACACCCGTTTGCGTTTTCGGTAACTACCTGGTAGTTATAATAACCTGGTTGCGTTGGTACTTCGGTATAAGTACGGCCGGTCATGGCAGTAACCTCTTGTTTGTTGCCGTTAGCATCAATTTTATACCAGTGATATTTGGCAAAATCAACACCGCCGGCGTCTTGTGGGGCAGTCATTGAAATGTTTGATCCGGCGCACAATACTTTAGCAACGTCAGAAGCTGCCGTTGGTGGCGGAGTAGTAGAATCGCTTGGCCCTGAAGTTACCTGTGCCGATACTACGGTACTAATCGCAAACATCAGGAAAACCAGCATTGAAGTGATGGTTAGGATACGTTTTCTCATGGTTCTTTTATTTTTCATTTATTAATAAAATTTTTATTTAAGATGATATACCCGGCTTTTGCGGGTTGGGAATAATTGTTATTGTTGTTTGTACCGGCGCCGATGTACAGCCCGTTAGTTTATTTTGTTCGGTAATGGTATATGTGCCGCTTTGGGTAATAGCACCGGCATTTACATTGGTGATTATATTACCATTACTGTCCTTAAAAACATAGTTGTAAGTATTGGCATCATACCCCACAATGGTTTTGGTCAGGTCATAAGTACCGCAGGCGCTATTGGGGCCGGTGAGGCTCAGCACGGGTATGGGGTTCATGACTACGTGAACATTTTTGCGATAAACCGGCGCAAACACAATGTCATCAACCGCAAAGTCATTACCACTGGCGGCGATGTTTTGATTTACCAGCGCTATAGGCAATGCGCCGCTGCGACTGCCTGAATTCCAGGTGGTGGTAAAATATTGCCAGTCGCCGTCGACTGAGGTTGGTTTGATGGTGCTCCCGAGTGGCACACCATCAATAGAAAACTGCAACTGCGCCGGGTTTTGTGGGTTTACTGAGGTAGCCCATGCCGAAAACACGTAATCGGTATTGGGTTGTACGTTAATGCTCTGCGTCCACACCGTAACATTGGCGGTAGCAGAACCGTTTACGATCAGCATTTGGCCGGTGCCGGTAGTATGATCGCCCATTGAAGTAAAATTGGTATGGATGTTATGCGGATCTGTGTTTATGCTATAGGTGCCTTCAAGGCTTAGTATCCCGCAGCAGCAATTATTGCAAGAGCTTGAACTGCTTTTATAAGTATATGAACTGGTGAATCCGCGGGTGGTTGAGTTTGTGGTAGCTGCCGAAAAGTCGCCATTGGTTACTACGCTGGTACCCGTGACCTGCCACCAATAGTCGCCCGAACTGGTAACGCTTAAGGAGGTGCCGGAGGTACCGTCGTTCCAGATAGGGTTGCCATAACCGGGCACGGTCGAGGTAGTTAAAGTAGTGCTGTTACCGCATACGTTTACTGTATCAGTACTTACCGTGAAAACAGATATGCGCGAAGCATTTATCCCACTAAAGGACAAACCGATTATCCCAAACAGGACAATGCCTAACAATACATTTACTCTTGCGGGCAGCATTACTCTCTAATCAACCGTGTCTCAATTAAACAGGTAATTACCTTATACGTAAATATTGCTTTAGTGTTACAACAGTTAAAGAAACGTGCCGCCGTGTTTCGTTTCAGTGAATAAATTTGCCGCCCGGAAAGTGCCGCCTTTGTATAAAAACAAAGCCAACGCATTATAATTATCTGATAATCAACAGCTTGATGATGGATGTTTTTAACAAGACTTATTAATAAATGTGGATAATATATTTAGTAAAAGATACCCGGAGCCTAAAAAACACACGTATTTAACCATGGGGTTAACTGTTGATTAAATGCCTTATCCGCCGGGTATTAAATTATCGCAGGCCGGCTATGACACAATTCGCTCCAAAACAATAATTTTACGCCCTAAATGGCACCAACCCAGTACCTTAAAAAAATCAGACCGATACAGCTTATCGCCGTCATCTTCTTTACCGTTTCTGGCGGGCCCTACGGTCTTGAGCCTTTGTTGGATTATGCAGGCCAACACGGCGCATTATTGGTATTGCTGATCACCCCGGTGTTGTGGGACGTGCCCGCCATTTTCACCGTGCTCGAATTAAACAGCATGATGCCTATAACCGGCGGCTATTATAAATGGGTAAAATATGCGCTGGGTACCCGCTGGGGGTTTTATGAGGGCTGGTGGACCTGGCTTTATACTTTTGTCGACCTGGCTATTTACCCGGTATTGTTTGTCGAATATGCTTCATTTTTCTTTCCGGACCTGCAAGCTTATAAAATACCCGTATGTCTCGTCATAATCTGGGCATCGGCCGGGTTAAACATACTGGGCATTGTGCCGGTGGGGCGCGTGTCGCTGTTTTTGGGTGCTGCCGTGCTCACCCCGTTTATTATTCTTTTCGGGCTGGCATTTTATCATCATAGCGGCGGCCTGTTTATTCCTTCGCCGTCATTAAAGCATGTCGCCTTTCCGTCGCTGGGCATGGCGCTTTATACCGTGATGTGGAACTGCCTCGGTTGGGATAACACCACCATTTATGCCGAGGAGGTGGAAAAACCCGTACGCTCTTACCTGATTTCTACCCTGGTTGCTTTTGGCCTGGTACTCGTAATTTATTTCCTGGTGATTTGGATAGCGCAATTGTGGGGGATCAGCGCAACGGTGTTGACGGAAAAAGGTTTCCCGGCTTTGGGCGAGATGATTGGCGGGCATTGGCTCGGTGCTTTGTTAGCGCTTGGCGGGATGGCCAGCACTTTAGGTATTTATGCCGCGGTGTTACTATCAGTATCGCGGGTGCCGCAGGTGATGTCAGAAGATAGTTTATTACCCGCCCGGCTCAATAAACTTCACTCCCGCTTCCAGACGCCGTACATATC
>DATCXS010000071.1:0-2988 GCA_036565645.1 Mucilaginibacter sp. | reverse complement strand
TAGGCTGGCAGGTATGAATTTCGGTATGTTTAGGACCTGGTTTAGGGTCACAATCGTAACGCCAAACTACTTTTTTATCAGGGGTGATCTCTTCCACATATTCCATTCGTGAAAATAGGATATTGCCATTTGAAAGCATCCATATGTCATCATATTCATAGCTTGTGCCGGTAGAATAGGTCCAGATCACTTTGCCTTGATTAACCAGGAACATTTTGTCGTAGTTTTCGCCTACTAACAGCATAGGGTGCTGCGCTAAACCTTTGCCGGGCAAATTAGGTGGCGTTTCTCCTTTCGTCCAACCACCGGCCGGAGCAAAAGTTTCGCCTGGTCCCATTTCAGGCACATTTGGCGATGTGAACAATTTCAATACATCCATACATGGCGTAGAAGACATATTCTTAGTTGCAAGCTTAGTCTTACTTTTCTTTTGTGCAAAGGCAAAATTTGTAAAAATCACCATAAGCAAAATCATAAGAATACTTTTAGTTTGCGTTTTCATAGTTTTTGGTTTAATATTTTTACACTTGGTTATTTAATATTATTGGTTCAGTCGGGTAACGGGAAACATTACTTAGATCGATCTTTGATTGATGCCGATTATTGGGTAGTAATTGTTAAAGTTTTACCGTCCTTCAGGTCGGCATCATCAATAAAATAGCCATTTACCTTTTTATCATTCCAGGCTATGTTAGTTATTTTGCGGCCTTTGCCTTTTTTTATAATTGTAGCAGGTTTTGCACCGAGGTTCAAAGTTACTTTATCAAACAGTGGCACCGTAACAATATACTTTGGGTCAGCCGGCGAGAAGGTATAAAACCCCATAGCGTTATACACAAACCAGGCTGACATTTCGCCTGCATCATCCATACCAGGGTAGGCCAGTTTTTCTTTACCCATGCCATACAGATTATTCATGATACTGTCCAGGTACATTTGCGCTTTTGGTTGCTGATCTACAAAATAATAGTAGTACGTAGTACTATGATCAGGCTGGTTACCCTGACAATAATTGCCGATAAAGGCAGACATGTTTGCGGCTTCGCGTCCGTCATACGGTGTAGTATACAGGGCATCCAGCTTTTTCGCGGCCGCTGCTTTACTGCCAAACAACGATATTAATCCCTTTGGATCCTGGGGTGCGAAGAACGTAGATTCCCAGGCATTTGCCTCGCGATACATGTATTCATAATAAACAAAACCCGGATCGAAATTCTTTACCCAGCTACCATCAGCTAAACGACCCTGCATAAAGCCGGTTTCGGGGTTAAAAACATTTTTATAATTGCTTGTGCGTTTCATTAACATATTATAGTTTTTGGTGTCGCCCAACTCTTTAGCCAATAAGGCAGTTGCATAGTCGTCATAGGCATACTCTAAAGTTTTGGTAACGGCGGCTTTTCTTACAGTACCCAGCTTAGGTTTTGCTACGGTGTCTTCGGCAATGTAACCTTTGGTGTTATACTCGTCCACATATTTACGCGTGCCCTCAACAGTCGCATTTTTTAACATCAGGTCATAAGCTGCCTTAGCATCGTAATCTCGCAGTCCTCTTAAATAAGATCCGGCGATAATTACCGAGGCATGATCGCCGTGGAAAAATGTTGGCATAAAACCGCTTATTTTGCCTTTATCGATCAATGATTTAATGACATCATTAAGTACTTGGGGCGATAACATGCCCAACAAAACATCCTTGTTTCGGTAGTCGTCCCATATGGAAGGTTCGGTGTAATAATTAAAGCCTTTGTTTACCACTTTACCGCTCATATCGGTAAAATCGCCATTAGCATCACTGCGTAAGGCCGGCCACAAAAATGACCGGTACAGGCATGAATAGAACAATCCTTTTTGACGTTCTGTACCGCCGGTAACTTGTATCTTTCCCAATAAATTATTCCAC
Organism: Mucilaginibacter sp.; assembly: GCA_036565645.1. Taxonomy (GTDB): domain Bacteria; phylum Bacteroidota; class Bacteroidia; order Sphingobacteriales; family Sphingobacteriaceae; genus Mucilaginibacter. The sequence continues at coordinate 1,085 of DATCXS010000071.1, read as the reverse complement.
GTATTAGTAGCTTTTGTTCTAACCTGGGCGAAGGTTTTGCCCAACATTTCTTTTTCTAAATTCGCTTTAGCATTTTCTACAGATACGTATGAAAAGCCTATCTGCAATTCCAAAGGCTTGGCCGCATCTGCAAAACTGATCACCGGCATTTTTTTCGGTCCGGCCTGCCTTCCCCGACGACCTCGGGGCTGAGTTGCGGGAGCGGGTGCGGTTAGTGTATCGATACTTGTGATCTGATGATTAGATACCGCGTAGAAGTACATCTTTTCGCCAGTTTGTTGAAAGCCGGTTAGCACGTTATCGCCCACGCGGTCAATTTTCCAGGCACGTACTCCTTCATTGGCCATCGACAAATCGGCGATGAGTTTTTTATTGGTGTTAGATTTATAGGTATACCTATGAAATGCGCAACGTAAAGTTGAGGTTAGCTCGGCATTTACGCTATAACGTGGCAAATAAACCTGGTAATAACCGGGATAAGCCGACTCGTTTTTATGGCTGTAGGGCGACTTATAGTCGTCAGCGGTAAAATTGCTGCCTGACGCAGGCATTAGCGGAATGTTACATAAGTTCCAATGCCCTTTGCTGGTATGAGCAAACCCGTAAATTACCGTATCCTCATACTGGTAACCTGAGCCGCTATGAAATTGCGTTACCGGGGTTAGTTGCACCATAGCGTTTGGCAAAGATGCCCCCGGGAAAACTTCGGCACCCCAACTGCGATACGTAGGCACAAAACCCAGATCCTTAGGATCCCACAGCGTGGCGGTACCCAATAAAGGGTTTACATAAGCGGTAACTGGGTTTGGCGTGGCCTTTCTTTGCGCCTGGGAAGAAGCTGTTACCAGCAACAAGAGTGCAGTCAGTAAAGTATATCTTTTCATATTATTTATAATTATTGTTCGTTTTAACCTTATACAGATATAATCATTCTTTTACCCTCATTACGTATACCTGCCTGCTGCCTGTATGCGTAGAGTTAAAACCTACCAGGTCGCCTTTTGGGCTCCAGCGGCAATGAATATCTGCGCGCCAGCCATCTTTAAATTCTAGTGGCTCACGAAAGCTGCCAACGGTAAGTACTG
>DATCXS010000078.1:0-14799 GCA_036565645.1 Mucilaginibacter sp. | reverse complement strand
GAGTAGGTCGGTGCCAAATTTTACTCAAAAGCCCTGTTGATTATTCAACAGGGCTTTTTGCGTTTTAATGAGGTAAATGTTTGACGAGAACATTTACGATTTAATCCAATAGCTTCTTTTGGGCCTCGGCGTCATCGTTATGCGCTATTTTCTTAACATATAGCTCGTCAACCAAAATAATCAGGATAGCCAGTAGCGGTACAGCCAGTATCACGCCCAAAGCACCGGATACTGAACCCATAATCAGCTGACTGATCAGCGTCAACGCCGGTGGCAGATTAATCATTTTTTTCTGGATCAAAGGCGTGACTATATTGGCGACGATGGTTTGCGATGTGATATAAATTATTGCCACCAAAATGGCCATGTTGGTACTTACAGTAAATGCCAGCAACACGCCCGGTATCATGGCAACCATTGAGCCAATGCTGGGCACCATCTCCAGCAAACCGGTTATTAATGCTAATATTAAAGCTACGGGCATACCCACAATGGTAAGTGCAGTACCGATCAATATGGTTACACAGAGCATAGAAAACAGGGTGCCTTTTAACCATCCTTTTAAGGTTAAACTTATCCGGTTAAGAATATGTTCTCCCATCGGCTTTTTGCTATGAGGAACAAGTACGATGATCCCATCCTTGTAAAGCGAGGGGTTGGTTGTAAAAAAGATCCCCAGAAATAAAATAATATAAATATCGCCCAGTACCCCAAATGTGGTACTGAAGAAGCCTTGAACAGTGCTCATGAGCTTTTGCGAGTTATTACCTGAAAAACTTTTTAAAACCGTTTGCCCCACAGATGTTTGCCCCAGTTTAGCGCGGGCATTGTTAATGGTTGTAGGCAGCGTATTGCTCAGCTCGGCTACCTGGGCCTGAATCTTGGTACCCATAAACCAAAACAAAATGCCTAATAAAATTACCGTACTAACAATCGAGATCAACATTGCCGGCTTACGCTTAAGCCCGGTGCGGCGTTGTATGGCGTCGCCTAAGCCATGAAAGTAAGTGGCTATTAATGAGCCGGCCAGAATCATCAACAAAATATCAAAAGCAACCCTTATCACTAAAATGGTTACCACCAGCAAAGCTACAATACCTACAGTTTGCCATACCTTAGTTATGTAACTTAACTCTTTGGTTTCGGCGGGTGGAGTTTTGTTGCTGGCCATGTTTTGATTTAGTGTATAAAACAATACGGGCAACAGCCATAAATGTTTTAAATCGTTAAAATGGAAAGGTTAAGCAGACAAGGTAAGAAGTGCAGATTAATAAAGTTTATAAAGTGTCCAATGCTCGGTTTCGTAAGCTTTTTGTAAGGTGGAGTAATTGTTGCCGCTTTGATACATTACAGGCGCATAGTGCGCATTTAAAACACTATATCCGGCAAGTGTGTTTTTTGAATTTGCAATAAGTATATATCCAACATATTGCCCCGGTGTCTCAATGGCACTCAAAAAGTTTTCCTGATAAGGCATGGTTAAATTGGCCACATCGTTGGTGAAAGCTACAATTGGGTAAGCAATGGCATCGTCAATCAATATTTTTGAATTGTCAGGCAGCCCGTTAATATAGTTAGCCATATCACGGTTTTCATCTTGTCGATCGTCGGGCGTTCTGTCTCTTAGTGCCGTTATAAAGTTGCGCTCATCATCAATTAATGAGTTTGATAAAAAGTAATACCCCGTATAAAACTGCACCAGTACAATAACAGTTAATATTGCTTTAAACCCAAGGCTGTTTTTTAAGGGCTGGGCTTTGATAACAAAACATAAAATAGCCAGTATTAAAAATATCAGGTAATACTCGTGGCCCAAAAAAGCTTTCTCGTATTTAATATGTAAGAACTCGACAAAAGCAAATGGCGTTAACAGGGTTAAAACCTGATAAGTGCTGCGCCAGAAAAGCGTAATAGCAAATAAGATCAGCGGGCAAAACATGATCATGCGGGCTGATATCAGTAGTGATACCTCGGGCGTTTTAAAATCAGGATTCAGCGCGACTTTTTCATAGGTAAAGCGTTCGGCTAAAACTTTCCAGGTAGCGTAAGGGCTGTCCAGAAAATAGTCGATATCGTTAGCATTAGTAAGGTTAAGCAGCTTATAGCAGATAATTGATGCGATAGGAAGGATAAACAGGATGACATACATCGCAAATGTTTTATTGATGAGTTTACGGCGTAACGACGGGCTGTTGAAACTTTGCGTCATCCTGAACAGTGATTCCTTTTCGGCCAGATTTAATGATTGCAGGGCTATTGAGAATATCAGCGGAATAAAAAACAGTGTCAGCCAGATAAACTTGTAATCGCAAAACAACAATATGACCAGGCATATACTGGCTATAGATATGTGGAAAGTTGTGTTTGATGTGTAGAACTTAAATATGTTCAGGAAAAACAGATAAAAAAAGATCAAAGCCATATAAATGGCTTTGCCCGAGCAAGCCGTATATAATATGCCCGGATGAAACAGGAATATAATCATTAACAGGAGCAGGTAATAATCATCATCTGTTTTTTTTATCAGCGTGGTGGCCATCAGATAAAAAAGTGCAGCCGTACCTAATGCCGACGCAATAACCGGGGCCAACAATGAGCTGATTACCGTGAACGGGAATGTGGCAAAGAAAGGAATAGCCGGCGCCGTAAGGCCGATTACCTTGAGTTTATAGCCGACTCCCTCAAAAACGATCCTGGTTTTTTCGACATAAAAAAGAGACTCCCGATTAAAATAACCCAGGCTGTTTAAATAAATGCCGCACACCAGGTAATACACCGCTATCAGCAGTGTGATAATGATTAGCGACTGGCTACGGGTTACGTTTATTTTAAACCTCCAATTCATTAGTCGACAGGTGCAGCTTGGTTATTAACTTTACTTAAACCGTGATTGGTTTTTTCCCAATAAAAAGGTTTTACAATTAACTGGTATAAGCCTTTGTATGCCGCCCACGAATGCAGCAGCCAATAAATAGGGTTGGCAATGGCAAATAAAATAAGCTCATAATAACGTCGCTTAAATACCGCCATCATGTTTACATAAATCATCAGTATATTACCTACCATAAGGTTAATGATAGACATAAATAAAACCCAATCCGGGAAAAATGAACGGATAGAAGTTAAGTCGAACATCAGGTAACATAAAAATATACCCAGCAGCAACGGATATACCAAAAAAGTTATAGGCGTTGCGCCTATAAAGAAGTTAAACCCCAGAAATCCTTTCCAGCCAATCTTTTTCCAGAGTTTTACCGGGTTGCGCATATGTACCAGGTGGGTTTGCATATAGCCCTTTATCCAACGCGACCGCTGGCGCACCCAGTTAAACATTTCGTTGTTAGCTTCTTCATAAGTGGTTGAGTTTACAATAGCCACTTTATACCCTTTTGCATAAGCACGAACGCCCAGGTCGGCATCCTCTGTTACATTAAACGGATCCCATCCGCCCAGTTCTATCAAAAATTCAAACTTAAAGTGATTGCTGGTACCGCCTAAAGGGATAGGTATATCGAAAGTATCTAAACCCGGCAGCATATAATCAAACCAGTACGAATACTCGAGGGTAAACATACGCGTCAAAAAGTTCTCGTTGCGGTTAAAGTAGTTCAGCGCGCATTGAATGCAGACATAGTTATCAGGGAGTTTATCAAACAGGCTGACAATCTTTTTAAGCTGGTCGGTATCGGGTACATCTTCGGCGTCATAAATGGTGAGGAGGCTTCCTCTTGAAAAATGCAGGCCATAATTGCAAGCTTTAGGCTTGGTTTTAGGCATGTGGAACGGCACTACAATTACCTCAAATACTGCCGGGAAATCCAGGTTACGTACCGCATTAAGCGTTTTATCATCATCCTCCTCGATCAGAAGCTTGATATCCAGTTTTTCGCGGGGATAATCCAGGCTTTGCAGGTTCCAGATCAGTTTCTTGATAAGCTTATCTTCTTTATAAACCGGCAGGTGAATAGTATAGACGGGCAGGTCGTCCTCTTTAACCTGCCTTACTTCTTCGCGGGTTACAGCCTGGTGCAGCTCAAATCCTGATCCTACCAAAGCCAGGAAAAGCTTAAAGACAATGGACACCAGGAAAAACGAGCTTAGTAATACGTTAATGATGATCGATGTATTTACAAAGCTCAACATCATCCCTATCACAACGGCCGTGAAAACACCAAAGGTAACAATCAATTGCGGGGTGGTGAACGTAGTAAGTGCAGAGCTTTCAGGGTCACGGTTCAACAACTCGAACACCGCCGACTTAACATATTTTTGCCCCAGCAATACATGGCTGTACCAGGTTATGTCAAGATCCGGCGCAAGGATAATCTCGGGCTCCAGGTCATAGGTAAATTTAATATAGTCAATAAATAACGCGTCGCTGGGGTTAGCCATCAGGGTTACCACCTTGTTGTTTTCTATGCGCAATGGCAGTGCCAGGTGGGCATCAGCAAACTTCAGGTCGGTTTTTTCTAATACGTCCAGATCATAATCTTCCTGGCGTATCTGCTTAAATTCATAGCCTGCATTAAGCAAAGAGCGCTCGTAGTTTTTGCGGCTCAGGTAACCAAAGTTGAGCAGTATTTTTACAAATGAAAGTCCTGATCTTCCGGAAAAATCATTGATCTTATCCAGATCGGCCGGTGTTAAGAAGCCGTCTTGGATTAAAAGTTCAGGAATGGAAATTTGCATTATCTATAAATAAAATGAAGGCAGAGACAGTACATAAATATCATTGTTACAATAAATTACTCGCTAAAGATATCTGTTGATTTTTGAACCTTGACACGTATGTACAAGAACGAAAGCAATATCAATACTAACATACCCAACAGGATATACAGGTTGTAACTTTCCCAGAAACGGGTAAGCACACTCTTGGTATCAACATATTCAAGGTTCTCGCTTGATTTGCTGATGTTAAACAGATATTTGTTATTATTTACGTCTGATATCGCCACGTTACTTGACAGGGTAGACAACTGCTCGGTGATAGAACGCGATGCTGCCGTAAACGCATCGGCTATGTGTTTTCCTGTACTGGTAATCACCAATACCGCATTATTGCTTCGCCCGTAAAAGATCTGCGCCAGGCCATTGGATACCGAGTCGGACAACTCGTACACCACCTTATTGTTTTCGTTATTATACAAGCGGAACTTGTGGTTAAACTTAATTGGTGCATCCGGAAAATCATTCATCAATGGGTCATCATGCGATAGCAGTGCAATAATGTTATTTTTCTTCAGATCATTTTTATCAATAGCATCAGAATATTCAAACTCAGGGAAATTATTAGCATTGATGTTATTATTCAACTCATAAACAATCTCGCCCATTGCAGCGGCCGCGTATGGGGCATACTTTTTAGTCGCCACAATACGGGTAGTGCCAGAGTTAAAGGCTTCGGGATATTGATAGAAGCTCAGATCGCTGGTAATGAATGGGTTTTTTGATTCCAGGTATGATTTGTCAACGTCAACCTCGGCAAAGAAACCATTGAAGCTGGCATTACAGTTACCTCCGCTCGTGTAAAATCTAAATTCAACCTCCAGCGTATTGTACTTGTGGTGCTGATAACGGTTTATGGTTACCGATGTATTTAGTTTACCTGACGCATCCAGCTTGTCAGAACTGATCAACATACCATTAAGGTAAATGTTAACATAACCGCGGTCGTTTGGCGCCAGGCTGCTATAGTTAGCAATAACGCGTATCTCCACCTCTTTAGGCGTAAAGCTAAAGTCAGAATTTTTAAAGTTGTAAGTGTTCTTTAAATTACCAATGCCGGACAGGAAGTCAGTAGTGCCACCTATTTGACGGAATGATAATTTTGAACGGTTTTCATCGATGGTTTTAAGAAACCTATTCTCGGCATTGTTGATCAACAGGTAATCACCAAAGGTCGAGTTCAAAATGTTCAAGTTACCTAAAGCAGTAATCGTTTTTTCGTAACCGGTATCATCGCCGCCGCTAACAAACAATATTTCTGACGGGGCGACGCTTTCCTCCAATGATTTTACGGTTAATAGCTTGCCATTTGCATTAACTAAACGAGTTAAAGTGTCCACTGCTTTTACTACCGATTTATTCAGATAGAATAAACCTTCGCTTTTTTTTGGGATGACTTTTAGCATAGCCCTTCTTTCAGGAGTCAGGCTTGACAGATTACCGCATACCACGTAATTTCTAACAGTATCTGGCAAAGTGCCTTCCCGGTATACCATAATATTTTTAACGTCAGCCTTTTTTATTCTCGAATAAGCCCAGGCTACTGCTTTAAGGTCATGCAGCGTTGGGTTTTTGGGATAAACAATAGCGCGCATGGTTGCAAAGCAGTTACCAATATTTACGTTATTAAAAAAGTTGGCCGTACTTTTAACTAATGACAGGTATGAATAGCTCTTAACCTTCATCCACATGGCAGGGTTATCCAGGTCCTTACATTTTTGGTCGGTAACCGTGCATAGAGTTTTAACCTGTATCTTCAGGAATTTGTCTGTCGACATATCCATGCGGCTCAGGTTAAGCGATATCTGCATAATTGAATCCTGGGTAAGGCGGCTGCTAAACGCTGGCCTGTCGTTAATAATAACGTTAACATACGACAGGTTTTTTAGCAGCGCCTGCGATGGCTGTATGTAAAGCACCAATTTGCTTCCGTTTAACTCAATGCTGGGGTCAATTTTTAAATAGTAAGCACTGGTGCCTATCATGCCTGTAATTGCGTCATCATCATGCCCCATAGCACGAAACGACAGAATTTTTTGAGCAAAGCCTGCGGTGCTTAGTAAAAAGAAAAGGGCCAGCAAGGTTAAAATTTTTTTCATTGGATGCGGTATTAGTTAATTACGTAAAATTCTACTCTGAAATAGTTGCCATTATCGTCGCTGCGGTAAAATAACTCGCCACCCATTTCCTGGGTAATTAGCTTAGCTATTGATAACCCTAAACCCAGGCGGCTTTCCTGGCTGGTATTGGCATCATTTAATGTTTTTAGTTTGTTAAACATCATATCCAGTTCTTCCTGGCCTATGGCTATACCTTCATCAATAATCTCAAAAACAAATTTTTGGCGCTGCAGGCTGGTTACCACGCGTATGTTATTGTTAGTTTGCGAAAACTTGATAGTGTTTGATAGCAGGTTCTGAAATATTTGGCCGGCAAATACTTTATCCAGTTTTACATTTAGCGGCAGCTTCAGGATGTTATCAACGAGATGGATGTTTTTCATCTGGGCGGTTTCAACCAGGCCCCTGAATATGCGCTTAACCTCAACGTTAATATTAAATATTTCCATGTTGAACATCAGGTCGGCCGACTCAATTTCTTTTACATCCATCAGTTTGGCCAGCATATACTGCATCTTCTCTGTCGATTCGCTGATATAATCAGAAAACTCTTTCTGATCGGCGCTTAAACGGTACTCCTCTTCCTTGATCATGTTATTGCTCATGATAATAGAGGCGATCAGGTTTTTTAAGTCGTGGCCTGCTATATTGATGAAACTGTTTTTTTGCTCGTCCATTTTTAACAGGCGCTCATATTGCATATCAATAATGGCATTTTTCTCAATAATATCGCGGTTTTGAGCTTTTAGCTGCTCGTTCGACTTTTCGATCAATAATTGTTGCCGTGCTTCGCGTTCTATCACTTTAAAGCGGGCACTGGGGATAAGGCAGGATACCGCTGCAACGATAAAGAAAAACTGACCACCACTATTTACAAATAAGTCGATATTATATTCACTGAAAGCATTAAAAAATACAGCAAGCAATATAAATGCTACAAGCGTTTGGATGATAGAGTGTACCGGTTCCCAAAACACCTGGATATTAAAAAACAGGATAATAGCCGAATAAACCAGGAAATATACATTAAATTGCTGTGAGTTAGCCAGTGTACATAGCAGGGCCGATGTGCATGAAAGTGAGAAGAAAGCAATATGTAATAATATGCGGTAGTTGTATTTCTTGCTTCTGAAAAATGTGTATAAGCCGTAAATTACGATGTCTGTTATTAAGCGTACAATTAAAAATTGCACCCAAATATCCGGATTGTAAATTAGGTCGATAATAGTAACAAGAGGGTATAAAAAAAGGATAGTCCAGATGATGTTGTTAGTCTGGTACCAGGCTTTTTTTAAAACTTCTTTTGAAAATTCTTCTTTAGTAATTTGAACAAACATTACAAGTTTTTAAATTATATAAAGATTAGATCTTTTTTAAAGGTAACTCCATAGCTAAATAAGTGAAGATAATTATACCAAATAAATTAATAACACATGCAGTTTGCCTGGTAATTGCGATATTGATTGCTATTGTGCCCACCACAAGAGCAAAAAACAATCCAAACCCATCGCCCCAACGTTTGTTGGCCTTCAAAAGGGCAAAAAGCTTAGACAATGGTATAAGCGTTTCCTGGCTCGAGCAAACCTGGAACAAAGAGATGTTAAATGAGGATAAATTGACCAATGCCGACTTTGAATTGCTTAAAACGCTTGGTTTTAAAAGCATCAGGTTGCCCGTTGCCTTCTCATATTTTGAAGCTAAAAATATACCTCTCGAAAGCGTTTTCAATCGTATAGATAAAGTTGTTAAGTTATGTCACTTATACCAAATAAAGCTAATAATTGATTACCATTATGGCGAGTTAAATGATAATAACTATTTAACCGAAACCCCTCACATTATTAATTCCTGGCTTGCGGTGGCTAAACGTTATATCAACCAAAGCCCCAATGATCTGTTTTTCGAGCTGTATAATGAACCGCCTCCAATGAATCCGCAGATATGGAAAGACGCTGCTTACAATATTGTAACGGCCCTGCGCAAAGTAGACAAGAAGCGAACGCTGATTGTAGGAGCGTCAAACTTTAACAGTATTTATGAACTAAGCCGTACCGAACGTATGGCCGATGAGAATATAATTTATACCGTGCATTTTTACGAGCCTTTTTTATTTACCCATCAGGGCGCAACCTGGGTGGGCGATCAGGTGGCTACCACCGGGGTGCCTTTTCCTTATAATGCGGAGAAATTTCCCGCCATTAATCCTAAAGCTAAAGGCACCTGGGGCGAGACAAACTATTACCAGTACCGTACTGATGGTAATGAACAGTCGATGGTTGATAAATTATTAATAGTTAAAAAATGGGCCGATAAATATGAAGTGCCGCTGATTTGTACCGAATATGGGTCCTACAAAAAGTACGCCGATCAGGATAGCCGCTGCCGGTATACTAAAGCGATACGCAGAAGTTTGAAAAAATTGAATATACCCGCAATAATGTGGGAGTATGATAATAATTTTTCTATTTTTAACGGAAAGCCATCGTTAGCCAACTTGCCCGATTGTATGAAAGATGCTATTGGGTATACAGGTAAAAATTGATGTATTATTGAATGTTTTAAATCACTACCTTTGTGAATTAATTAATTGCTATGGTGTTTTTTGAAGAAAAAAGAAGAGAGGTAATGGCTCATATCGAGAAATTCATGCTCGAAAAGATGCAGGAATACTTGAAGCCAATTGAGACTATCTGGCAACCAACCGATTTTTTACCCGATTCGACAAAAGATACTTTTTTTAGCGAGGTTAAAGATTTGCGTGAATCAGCTCAGGGATTGTCTTACGACCTGGTTGCTGTTTTGGTTGGCGATACCATTACAGAAGAGGCGTTGCCGACTTATGAATCATGGCTTACTATGGTGGAAGGCGTGTCGAAAAACGAAGAAGGCGGCTGGATGAAATGGACCCGCGCCTGGACAGCCGAAGAGAACCGCCACGGCGATTTATTAAACAAATACCTGTATCTGTCTGGCCGTGTGAATATGCGCGCAATGGAGGTATCAACCCAATATTTAATTGCCGATGGTTTTGATATCGGTACTGGTCACGACCCATATCGTAACTTTATTTACACTTCATTTCAGGAACTGGCTACCAACGTTTCGCACCGCAGGGTAGCATCACAGGCTAAAAAAGATGGTGATAACCTGCTGTCAAAAATGTGCGGTGTTATTGCTTCTGACGAAATGCGACATGCTAAGGCTTACAAATATTTTATTGAAAAAATATTTGAGGTTGATCCTAATGAGGCTATGCTGGCTTTTGAGGATATGATGCGCAAAAAGATTGTTATGCCGGCGCATTTCTTGCGCGAAGTAGGTTTAAAGATCGGCCAGACATTCGGCCATTTTACTGACGCTGCCCAACGTTTAGGTATTTATACGGCCATCGACTATGTAGACATACTGAAAGAACTGATCACAGACTGGCGTATTGAAAGTATCAGCGGCCTTAGCGAATCGGGTGAGAAAGCGCGCGATTATCTGATAGCTTTGCCGGATCGCCTGCTGCGAATTGCCGATAGGATGAAAAATCCGACGCTGGAATATAAGTTTAGCTGGATAAAGGGTTAATTGAACCGTGATATAATAAAGGGCCTGTAGTAATACAGGCCCTTTTATTTTTGTCATCCTGAGCGATATACATATTGCTTATCGACTTTATAAGATTCTTCGTTATCGCTCAGAATGACAAGTGTCTAAATAATTTGCTACCCCTCCTGCACCATCTCCACGCCGCGCACATCATCCGTCAAATCTTCAAATATGCTACCCAGTATTGAAAAGATGGTAAGCGAATTTACATCGTCGATATAGTGTTCGTTGTGTATGATCTTTAAATGCGTACCATCCACTTCTATATGAAATAGCGGCCCCTCATACAACTCATTTTGATAGATCTCGACCGCATTCCCGGTTTTTACAGTTTCAAAAAGAATGTGTTCTTGCCGATGTTTGAAAAAATAGGGGTTTAATTTTTCTTGTATACGGCGATGAAGGTCGTCAACATTGATACGGGTATGTAACGTTATAATTCTCATATTTAAATAACCATTGCCAAAAATTATTGTTTTAAGCAGTAAGGCTTGATAACGAGCCAAATATTTAGATTTGTTTTAACGCATAATATAAAACCATGAACTACAAACTATTGGGGCGTTCGGGCCTTAAAGTGTCAGAACTGTGCCTGGGTACTATGGGCTTTGGTACTGAAGCCGGCTGGGGTGCCGATCAGCAAACCAGCTTTGCCATTATGGACGCCTTTGCTAATGCGGGCGGCAATTTTCTGGATACTGCCAATGTGTACAAGCTCGGTACAAGCGAAAAGATCATAGGCGAATACATCCAAAATCATGATCGCGATTATTTCGTGCTGGCGACAAAATATTCATTAAAAGACAACCAGACTAACCCCAATGCATCGGGTAATAACCGCAAGAATATGATGCGTAGCGTTGAGGCAAGTTTGAAGCGGTTGCAAACTGATTTCATCGACATATTATACCTGCATATATGGGACGATCTGACTCCGATTGACGAAGTGTTGCGCGGTATGGATGACCTGATACGCCAGGGAAAAGTGAATTACGCCGCCATAAGCGACACCCCGGCCTGGATGGTAGCCAAAGGCAATACTTTAGCCGAACTGATGGGCTGGAGCCAGTTTGTTGCATTGCAAGTGGAATACAGCCTGATTCAACGCACACCCGAGCGCGACCTGATACCCATGGCTAAACATTTCGGTATGACAGTTACCCCCTGGGCGCCATTAGGTGGCGGTGTACTAAGCGGTAAATACCTGCGCGGCGAAAAAGGCCGTATTAAACCTGAAAGCCGCCGGCTGGATGATCGAAGTGTGGGTATAACAAAAGCTGTGGTGTCTGTTGCTGACGAATTAGGCGTAGCGCCCAGCCATGTTGCATTGCAATGGACCATGCATCAGGGTTTTTCATGTATCCCAATTGTGGGCGCAACTAAAGTGGACCAGTTGCAAGAAAATTTGAAAGCTATTGATGTTAAATTAACTGCGGAGCATTTACAAAAATTAGATGAAGCTTCAAAGATAGACTTAGGTTTCCCTGGCGAGTTTTTTAGAGAGGAAGGCGTCAGGATGAATTCTTTTGGTGGTTTTTATGATAGGGTAGAAAAGCGGGATTAGCAGTTAGCTTGTCATCCTGATCGTAGCGAAGGATCTTATACTTTTTGCTTATCATTTTTATAAGATTCTTCGTTATACTCAGAATGACACCGTTTTTATGATTGGAACTCACCTCTCGCCATTCGCTCAAGCGAATCAATAAACAAAGGCGAATCGTTAAGGCTCTCTACCAATTGTACGTGTTCGCCGCCCAGAGCTTTAAATTCGCCGCCATATTCTTCGGTAACCTCGTAAACGGTTTCCAGGCAGTCGGCAACAAAGGCCGGGCAAAATACCAGTAGTCGCTTTTTGCCTTCATTGGCCAACTTTTTAATTATCTCACTGGTATATGGCTGCACCCAAGGATCATTACCCAGGCGAGATTGAAAACAGACGGTATATTTTTCTCTTGGCAGGCCCATTTTGGCTGCAATGAGGCGCGCGGTATCGTATGATTGTGCAGAGTAACAGAATTTATTGGTGTCGTTCAGATTATCGCAGCAGCCATTAACCTGTAAGCAGTAGCTATGCGTGTGATCGCATTTTTTGATCTGGCGCTGTGGCAGCCCGTGAAAGCTGAATAGCACATGGTCGTAAGTGTCGGGCTGATGTTTTTGTGCGTTTTGGGCAAAAGCCTGTATCATCAGGTCATCATCATGAAATGAATTGACAAAGGAGATATTAGGAATAGTTTGCCAGATTTTAACCAAGTCCATCACTTTTTCCTGTACAGAGCCGGTACTTGCCGACGCATACTGCGGAAACATCGGAATAACTTTGATGTCACTCACTAAATTATCTTTCAACCGTTTTAAAGCCGACTCGATAGACGGGCTTTGATAGCGCATAGCCAGCTCTACCTGGTATTCGTCACCCAAGCGCGCTTGTAGGGCCTGATGCTGTAGTTTGCTGTAATGCAATAAAGGCGAGCCTGTTTCCTGGCTCCATACTTGTTGGTACAATTTAGCTGATCTTGAGGCGCGGAATGGCGTAATAATGCCTTGCACCAAAACAGTACGCAGTACAGGGTTGACATCTATCACCCTGCCGTCCATTAAAAACTCATTTAAATATTTGCGTACGTCTGCTGTACCTGGGCTATCGGGGGTGCCCAGGTTAACCAGTAATATTCCTTTTTTTGCCATCGCCGCAAAAATAACAAAAAAGCACTTAACGCTTTAAGGCAGGATTTTTAATTACAAAAGGATTAAAGTATCGATATATACAAACTGTTAGTAGCGTATTTGACTATTACATCTGATAAAACCCGCGACCCTGAATAGGAAATGACATTATTTACTGTTCGGAAACGCTGTCAATAAAGCTTTGGCTTCCTCTGTTGTGAGCTTCGATAGGCTTCCGTGACGTGCATCGGGCGGCAGGGTTACATCCTTCTCAATAGTCCAGTGATAAAGATCGGGAGATGATGAAATCCCATAATCATCAGCCATCGGGAAATCATAATACAGTAGCCAGCCTTTGGGATGTATGGGGTCGGCCATTACGCTTGGCCCCTCGGTAATAGTGGGCGCAATCTGGCCATTGTTTAATGGCCCTTGATAAACCGTATAAGGCCCTTCAATATTTTTTGAAGTGGCCAGGCGTATAGCGCGGCGCTCGCCGGTGCGCGGGCTAAATTCTTCTTCTTTATGGAATAGATAGTAGGTGTCTTTATGCTTGATCATCGTACCGTCGATAACCGAATAGCCGGGTGCATACAGTACTTTGGCCGGCGTGAAAGTTTTCCAGTCCTTAGTACGGCAATACCACAGGCGGCTTTCCTGCCAGCCTTCTGGTTTAAAAGTCGACGACCAGAATAGTACGTAGTCTTTTTGAGCCTCGTCATAATAAAACTCAGGCGCCCAGATATTTTTTACAAACTGGCCCGATTCATCTTTTACATCCTTCATCAGCGGTAAGGCACCTTCAACCTGCCAGTGGACCAGGTCTTTTGAGCTTGCGTATAGGCAGCTTGGGCCAACCTGCCTGCGGTCGCCTGCGCCGCGGCCGCCCCCGGTAGCCACCAATCTCCATAAACCATCGGGGCAGCGGCGTACAAACTGGTCACGCATGTGTTGCTCCCAGATCGGTTTGTTATCATTGATCGGTGTCCAATGGCGGCCATCGTTTGACAGCGCGATGTGCATCTGCGCTACCAGCATGGGGTTGGGGAGGGGTACCTCAACAGTTTGGCCTTTGTCATTTATCTCTATTTTGGTTGGATATCGCTGCCGAAAATAAGTGAGCATCCATACACCTTTATCGGTGTTTACCTGCGCATGCACATCGGCCAACATAAAAATGCCGGAGGCGATTAATAAGAGTAACTTTTTTAAATTCATGAGTTTGTCGTTTTGTCATTCTCAACGTAGTGAAGAATCTTATCCGCCCACAAATGCGTCGAATTCTACATTTACTATCAATTGTATCAGATTCTTCGCTTTCGATCGAATGACAAATGTTTAAATTCCTAATCTCCAATCACTTCGCCGTCCCCGATGGTTTTTGCATCGGGATGCCATCTTTCAAAGGCACGCCGAAATCGGGCGTTCCATCCTTATTCCAGGTGAATTTCTGCATGCGCGGCGCACGTTTGCCGCCGCAACCGTCGCCTGGATTGGCATTGGCATGATAAAGAATCCAATCCTCCTTGCCATCCGGCGATTTAAAGAACGAGTTGTGACCCGGCGCATAGATCTTATTGTCCGGATTTTGGGAGAACACCGGTGTCGGCGATTTTTTCCATGACAGCGAGTCCATTAAGTCTGCGTTCGCCGATGTGCTTAGCATGCCCAAAGCATAAAAATCTGTCCA
>DATCXS010000102.1:0-5885 GCA_036565645.1 Mucilaginibacter sp. | reverse complement strand
GAACAGCACTAATAACAATAACCCGCCGGTTAAGGTATAATATTCGGGCAGGCCGGTTTTAAAGTATATTTTACGGATGGATTTGTAAACGGCATAATAAAACAACAGGCACCACGGTGCAAAGGCCCATAACAGCGTATGCAGGTAAAAAAATATATCGCTGCCTTTGGTGCGGCTTATTGGCCCGCTGTTTACAAAGCGGCCAAACTGGCTATCCCACAAAAACCATTTAATGCCCGATACGCCATGCCTGCCAAATACCAGTTTTTCGGGGTGCAGGTCAAATTGCAGGTACAAAGCATAAAACTCGGGGAAAGTAAATACCAGTGTCAGCAAATACAGCAGTAAAAACCGGGGGCTAAATATGCTTGCGAACCTCCTGGTAAATATGGCCTGCCCCAGCAAACTGCCATAAATAGCAACAATTACAAACAGGCCCTTGGTCATGATGGCGCAGGCGGTGAATAACGCAGCTAACAGCAAGTCTTTGAATTTAAACCGGTCGGACAAGTTGCTGATGTGATAGATCGAGGCAATAATCAGTGCCATCAGGTATGGTTCGGCGCGTACATCGGTGTTTGACATGATGATGTATTGCGCAGTCATCAGGATCAGCACAGCTACGGCCGCCGCTTCCCAATCATAATATTTGCGGGCAAACAGGTAGGTATATCGCGCAGCCAATAAAAAAAATAGTAAAGCAGGCAGGCGATAGGCCCATACGCTGACGCCAAATATTTTAAAGCTCAGCATAATCATCCAGAAAGGAAAGTGCGGCTTTTCCAGCCAGTCTTGCCCGTAAGTAAACAGTTGCAGCGCATCATGGTTATAAAGCATGTTTTTAGCTATTGATGCGTATAGACCAGGGTCGTCGGTAAAGAACTTTAGGTTTATACCGGCTACATTAACCGCAAACGCCAAAACAAACAGCAATAAATAAATGGCCTTGTCTTTGTTCTTCATCCCTGCAAATAAAGTGTAATAATAAGGGTTTTAGGTGTGATGCTAAAAAAGACATAAAAAAACCCTTGCCTGTACAGACAAGGGCCAACTCACAACAATTGTTTAACCTCGGGCTATGAATCCCTCGGCTATTCCTAACTGCAATGTGAATCAATTGTTATAACACCCTGTCGTTAACTTTAGTTTGCATGCTCTGACGAAAATTTTTTCGTTTTAATTGATAGTTGCGGCAATGAAAAATCACTTATCTTTACATAAATCAACACTAAAACATATGAAAAAAGCATTTCAATTAAAAGCCATTACAGGGTTTGTAGTTGCTCTTTTAATTTCGACAGGTTCATTCGCACAAAAAAAGGCGCCGCTTAGTCCCCGCGACAGTGTCTCTGGCGTAGTGCATGGTGCTCATATCAGCATTAATTATGGTGCGCCATCTGTACGTGGTCGTAAAATTTTCGGCGGCTTAGAAGCTTACGGCAAAATATGGAGAGCCGGCGCTAATGAGGCCACTTTCTTTACTACCGACAAAGACATTATGGTCGAAGGTAAAAAACTGCCTGCAGGCCGTTACTCGTTCTTTGCTACTCCGGGCGAAAAAGAGTGGACCATTATTTTTAACTCAGCATCAGCACCGGGTATGTGGGGTATCAACAAAAATGGCGCTAATGACGACCCGGCCAAGGATGTCGTTGTTGCCAAGGTAACCCCTAAAACTGTACCGATGACCGAGCGTTTAAAATACGTGATCACCAAAAACGGTTTCAACCTGGTTTGGGACACTACCTCGGTACCGGTTACTATTAAATAAGCAAACGGTACGGATAATACTAAAATAGCGATGGGTTTGAAACCCATCGCTATTTTTTTACCCGGCTTGCCAAACTTATATTTGTACAAATGCCCAAGCGCCTCAATCAAATACAAAAACGGTTATTAACTATCGGCATACTGGCCGTAGCATTATATCTGCTCGGCGTGTTTGAGAGTTACCCCGAGGCGGTAGAGAAATACTATTCAGAAGGGCTTTATGTTTTTATCTGCAAGGTATTTCATCCCATATTTAACATCATTCCCTTTAGCCTGGGCGATGTTATTTATATTGGGGTTGTAGCTTACCTGGTTTATCTTTTTATCAGGCTAATTGTCCTGCTCATTAAAAAGCGGTTCAAAACAGCCGGTAACCTGGTGCTGGGTCTTATCATCGGTGTGCAGGCAGGTTTGCTGATATTTTATTTATTCTGGGGATTGAATTATTTTCGGCCGTCTATGGGTAAGCGTTTGGGCTTGCGGGATACCAATTATACCACGGCCCGTTTGCAGGAGGTTACCGGTATGATGATTGACAGTGCCAACGCCACGCGTGCGCGGCTTACCGCTGCGGATACCCTGCAGGACAACTCAACCATTTATGCAACTGCGGTGAAAGCGGTCAACAAAATGTCGGCAGGCTCGCCGGGTTTCCGTGCTTATCATCCGCATATAAAACCCTCGCTGTTAACGCCGCTGATGAATTACCTGAGCACATCGGGCTATTACAACCCCTTTACCAGCGAGGCGCAGCTGAATTTCCAGATGCCTTACTTTGAGCGGCCCTTTGTGGCTTGCCATGAAATGTCTCACCAGATAGGGTATGGGTTTGAGGACGAAGCCAGCTTTTCGGGGTTTCTGATTGGCATTAATTCGTCCGACAGGTTGTTGCGTTACTCGGCTTATCAGGACGCGCTGGACGAATGTATGCACGCCCTGCGCCGTCGCGATACCGTGGTTAGCAACCAATTAAAAACACGTATTTCCAAAACAGTACGGGGCGATTTATTGGCTCAGCGTGCCTACTGGCGACATTACCGGGGGCAGATCAGCCTCATCAGCGGTATATTTTATGACGATTATCTGAAAGCCAACAATCAGCCTCGCGGCATGGATACCTATAACCAAATGGTGTTACTGCTGATGGCCTGGTATTCAAAGCACTAAAAACATTGCCGTAAAAATTATTATTTTAGGCCGCTTATCCCTGTATTACCTACATGAAAAAGTACCTGCTGACTTTTGCAATTTACCTATGCTGCGCACCTGTGTTTGGCCAGAGCATAAATTTGCTCAATATTATTAACCTCGCCAGTTTAAATAATGAGCAGGCAGGCAGCACGCTTACGGCAAACAAAACCTGGGCATTGCAATACGGCGAAGAGGTGAATGGCTTTGTGGTTGAGCATTATCAAACCACGGGAGTATCACAAAATAAAAAGGAAACTATTATTACAGGCCAGGGAACCAAGACAGCTACCGGTGGTTTACTACGTACCGTAAGCTATATAAGCCCCAATACGCAGGATGTTAAAAGTCTTACAGATCAGGCTAAGGGCCAGGGCCTTATACAAAATTTTAGTGGATCGGACAGAACTGATAACATTTATATTTATGAGAACATACTGTACCGCATGGTGGTACGTATCAGCCTTAATAATGATAAAGCTGTTATTGACATTACCCAGAAACAAATATTTGTTGAATAGGCTCAAAAAGCGTGCGAGCAGTACTGGAGTATGTGCTTTTCGAGCTGTTCCATTACTGTTTTTTTAAAACGGCCCTTATAGCAAACAATCTTTTTTTGAGGCGTATAGGTAACCTCGCCTAAAACTTCGCCTTGTTTAATTACCCTGAAGTTGCCTTCATGGCTGGGTAACACGGTGATATTGTGTTCTTCGTTTGCATCGTTAACCAATACATGGAACTGTCGCTGCGGTATAAATCTTGTTTGCTGTGACATGGCACACCTCCCTGGTTTAAAAGTACTTTACTCTTAATTGTTATACTACGTAAATTTATAAATATAACTCTGCGCTAAAACAAATAGTATAAATTAATTTATTTTCTGCATAACGGTCTGTATGCTCAAACTTAAAAAAGCAGTATAAACTGTCGGCTAAGCCGATGTTAACAGATGATTATAAATATTGAGTTATAATTTGCTGCAATTGGTTAGCCTGTATTACGCCGCTTTGGCGCCATTTGGTTTGACCTTGCTTAAATATCATTAATGTAGGTACACCCTGTATATTGTAAGCGCCGGCTGCCGCCGGGTTTTTATCTATATCAATTTTGATAATGGTAACCTTGTCGCCCATGGAGCTTTTTAGCTGCTGTAAAATAGGAGCCATCATTTTACAGGGTCCACACCACTCTGCCGAAAAATCAACCAATACCGGCTTCTCTGACGCGATGATTTCCTGAAAATTTGCCATGATACTTAAATGCTATTTTACAACAACCATTTAAAGTAAAATGTGTTTTGCTTATGTAACGATTTTTGGGATATAATTGAAGGCTGATTAAGAATGATGTACTGAATTACCCGAAGTGTAGTACAATACTTGCTTTGACGTGTTAGTATGATATAGGCGGTTTATTGGCATTGCCTCTTAAATGTAACTATGGCGCACCATTTTTTTGGCGAAGAATGGTTTTTTGCATTTAGCGCAAAAGTATTTGCGGATAGGTAAAAAAAAACAAAAATGTCTTTAATAACCAACTCCTGTGTAATTGGTGATGATGTGGCTGGCCGCATCTTGGGCAGTATTTAAACTCTGGTTCTGGCAGCAAATTAAACTGGTTCAACGTTTCAATAATAGAGTTTACTTAAAGAATGTTGAACGTTTTATTACTGCACAGGGTTTCAAAATAAAAAAATTAACATTTAAGACAATATTTTACGTTAAGCTTTTTATTTTATCTAATAATTCACTCATCTCAAATGGTTTAGCTAAAAAATCGTCGGCACCGGCAGCCATGGCCGACTCTTTGATATCGCGGCTGGCTGATATCATAATTACCGGGATGTCTTTGGTTGCTTCCAGCTGTTTCAGTTTTTTGCAGATATCCCTGCCATCCTCGCCCGACATCCAGATATCGAGTAATAAAAGGTCGGGCAATTCGTCTTTCAGGTCAAGTACATCAGCACCATCACCAGTTGATGTAACCTGGTACCCTTCAAATTCAAGCAACATTTCAATAGCATCTACAATACCTGGATCGTCATCGGCTATCATTATTTTTTTGGTGGTGGTCATTATATATTATTAGATGTTTGAAAAGATAAAAGTTGTATGTTTAGCTTGCTGATGTGTTGTTGACAGGTAAGGAGAAATAAAAATCAGATCCTTTACCTTCTACGCTGTTTACCCAAATTTTACCGGCTTCGCGCTTAATTATTTCTGACGAAATATACAGGCCCAACCCCAGTCCCGGGAAGGTGTGCTGCTTACTGCCGCTTACGCGGTAAAATTGCTCAAAGATCTTATCGGTCTTGCTGGGTGGTATGCCTATACCAAAATCTTTTACGCAAACGCTTACTTGGTCATTGTCTCTTTTTGTCTGAATGATAATTTGGTCAGCATGCGGCGAGTATTTTATAGCATTGGTAATCAGATTAGTTATTACCTGGCTAACGCGATCTTTATCAGAGTATACATTACCGGTTTCGCTAAATTTAGTTATCAGTTTATGTTTTTGTGTAGTGTGCTGCAGGTCGGCCACAGTTTCGGCAATGGCCTGATTAAAATCAAACCAGGTTTTATTAAATAGTAGTTTGCCCGAGTTGATTTTTGTTACATCGAGCAAATCGCCTATAAGATTAGTTAGGCGATTAACCTGGGCATCCATACGCTTAACCATTTGGGCTTTTTTGTCTTCGCCCTCTTTGTTCAACATGGCGCCCAATACCTGCGCATAAGCCTTAATACTGGTAACCGGCGTTTTCAGCTCATGACTTGCAACACCCAGAAAATCGTCCTTTTGGCGCTGCAGTTGTTTTTGCTCGTCGATATCGGTATTGGTACCAAACCATTTTACAATTTTGCCGTCGTTATAAAAAGGCAGAGCGCGGGCCAGGTGCCAGTGGTATTCGTCGTTTTGGCTACGTA
>DATCXS010000265.1:0-3292 GCA_036565645.1 Mucilaginibacter sp. | reverse complement strand
AAACCAACAGTCCGCCCACCACGTAGGCATCAGATAAGTTATGCAGAAATATAGAAAGAACGACAATAAATTCCAGCATCCAGGCGGTAAGTCCCCAGAATTTGGATAGGAAATTAAGCAACGGATGGGCTTTATTCTCCGTAATCTCATTGTAACCATATTGCTTGAGCAAGGCATCCGCTTCCGTCTGGCTTAAACCCTTACCCTTAGTCTCCGTAACGGGCTTCTTTGCATCCTGCAAATCAGCTTTTAAAAGGGTGTTTGTATCAGCCATTGTTGATTTAAAGTAAATTCATTAAAAAACAGGAAGTGATTGCGTGGGAAAAGGATAAACTAATAAGGGCAAACTGATTTGCGTGGCCATTTTTTGCGTGTCACTTTGGTTAAAAAGCTCTTCCCAAAAGCTTTTGTGCCGGTGTACCATAACCAGCAGGTCATAAGTGTTATTTTCATCCAGCCCGGTAATTTCTTCCATGACATGGGTACTCACCATTTTCCGGTAATAGATATGCGGGTAATTGATCTTGCCGGAAACCTCGGTCATGAAATTTTTAACATTAGCCTCATGGGAATTTTTCGGGCCAATATGGACTAAGGTGATCTGTGCGTCCGTAAATTTTGCAAAGCTTGCAAGAGATTGCAGGACGTCAATGTCTGTTAATGAAAGATCTGTTGCGAAAGCAATATGCTTGATCTTTTTGAAACGATGCTGGTCACGGACAATGAGTAAAGGCAATGGCGTCCTGTCGAGCAATTCCCGCACATGATCACTTAACAATAGCGAAGCGATACTCTTATCATGATTGGCCATGACCAGTAAAACAAGTTCTTTATTGGTTAAGAGTTCACCCAAATCAGGTGAAAGATCGCCGTCATGGCATTCACAAGTAATAATAGGTTTAAATGTAAATTGTTCACCGTTGCTAAATTCCTTCCTCAATTTACCGGCAAAAACTTCCAGTTCATTTTCAGTGTCTTTATATAACTGGTCATAATCTTCCAGCGGCCAGGCGATCTGGGCTGCTAAAGGATTGGCTGACGGCACTAAAAAAGAATCATATAAGATAATGTTTGCTTGTAATGATTGAGCGAGACGATAAGCGTAATTTGCAGCATTTTCTGCCCGTTCCGAAAAATCGGTTAATATGGCGATTGTCTTCATTGTTTTTAATTTTAATTGTCCGGATCAATTGACCCATTTCCAGTCGAGTATTTCGGGCATATCCTTACCATGAACACTGATATAATGTTTATGCTCAATTAGTTTATCCTGCAACAATTGTTTTAGGTAAACGCCTTTGGTGCCAGTTTGCGGTAAACGGTCGATCGCATCCATGACCAGGTGGAACCTGTCCATTTCATTCATTACAGTCATGTCAAAAGAAGTGGTGATCGTTCCCTCTTCTTTGTACCCCCGCACATGCATATTGACGTTATTCGCCCGGTTATAGGTTAGGCGATGTACCAACCAAGGGTAACCATGAAAGGCAAATACTACCGGTTTGTTGGTGGTGAATAAAGCATTATAGTCTGCATCAGTTAGTCCGTGGGTGTGTTCCGTGCTTTTTTCCAGCTTAAATAAGTCGACTACATTAACCACCCTGATTTTTATCTCCGGTAAATGTTCGCGCAAGATCGATACCGCTGCCAATACTTCCAATGTAGGTACATCACCACTACAGCCCATCACTACATCAGGCTCGGCCTCCTGGTCATTACTGGCAAAATTCAAAATACCAATACCACGCGTGCAATGTTCTACAGCTTGTTCCATGTTGAGCCATTGGGGAGCCGGATGTTTACCAGCTACAATGACATTTACATAATGATAACTGCGCAGGCAATGATCCATCACCGATAACAGGCAATTTGCGTCCGGCGGCAAATAAACGCGCACAATGGTTGCTTTTTTATTTACCACATGATCAATGAAACCAGGGTCCTGGTGTGTAAACCCATTATGATCCTGCCGCCAAACCGTTGAGGTCAACAATATATTTAAGGAAGCGATCTTTCTTCTCCACGGCAATTCTGAACTTGCCTTTAACCATTTGGCATGCTGGTTAAACATGGAATCAATAATATGAATGAAAGCTTCGTAACAATTAAATAAGCCATGTCTGCCGGTAAGCAGGTAACCTTCCAGCCAGCCTTCACACTGGTGTTCACTCAGCATTTCCATTACACTGCCATCCGCAGCAAGGAACTCATCATGTTCGACTATTGGGGCCATCCATTGCCTGTCCGTAGCTTCGAATACAAGATCCAGCCTGTTGGATACTGTTTCATCCGGGCCGAATAGCCTGAAGTTGCGCTTTTCCTGGTTCTCTTTTATTACATCCCGCAGGAAACGGCCGGATACATAGGTATCGCCTTCGCCATCCGCGCCTGGTGCATCAACGGCGACCGCATAATTCCGAAAATCAGGTAAACGCAGGTCGCGCAAAAGTTGTCCGCCATTGGCATGCGGGTTAGCACCCATCCGCCGTTCGCCTTTCGGTGCAAGATCCTGAAGTTCGCATATTAGCTTTCCTTCGCCATCAAACAATTCCTCCGGCTTGTAACTTTTCATCCAACTCTCCAGCATTTGTAAATGTTCTGGAGGCGCGGAGGCCGAAACTGCCAAAGGGATTTGGTGCGCCCTGAAATTACCCTCAATCTTATACCCGTCGACTTCTTTTGGGCCAGTCCAGCCTTTCGGAGATATCAAAACAATCATCGGCCAACGTGGACGGCTGGTATCTTCTTTAGCCAGTGCATCGCTTTTGATCTGGTGGATTTGCGCGATAACTTTATCCAGTGTTGCCGCCATTGCCATGTGCATCAATTCCGGGTCATCCCCTTCAACAAAATAAGGTGTCCATCCATAACCAAGGAAAAGCTGTTCCAGTTCCTCATGCGTTATCCTTGCTAAAATCGTAGGGTTGGATATTTTGTAGCCGTTTAAATGCAGTATAGGCAGCACCACACCGTCTGTAATAGGGTTCAAAAACTTGTTGGAATGCCATGCCGTTGCCAATGGGCCCGTTTCAGCTTCCCCGTCACCGACTACACATGCGGCTATCAATTCGGGATTATCCAGTACCGCACCAAAAGCATGGCTTAAAGAGTAACCCAGTTCACCTCCTTCATGAATAGAACCCGGTGTTTGCGGTGAGGCATGGCTGGATATACCGCCCGGATAGGAAAATTGAGTAAACAACCTTTTAAGTCCGTCTTCATCCTGTGTAATATTGGGATAGACTTCTGTATAAGTACCTTCCAGGTAAGTACTGCCGACAACGGCAGGGCC
>DATCXS010000081.1:0-2456 GCA_036565645.1 Mucilaginibacter sp. | reverse complement strand
TCGGCAGGGGTAGTAGCGCTATCATTGGGTATTTGGAGTTTTAGCGATGACCTTTTTCAGATATCCAAAAATCTGGAAGTATTTGCATCCCTGTATAAAGAGGTTAATATTAATTATGTTGATGATATTAACTCGGCCAAGTTTTTAAAAACCGGTGCCGATGCCATGCTGGATGGCCTAGACCCTTATACCGAATTTGTACCCGAATCTGAAATTGAAGATTACAAGCTGCATTACGTAAGTACCCAATATGGCGGTATTGGCGCCGGCGTTTTTACCCGCGACAATAAAGTATTCGTATCCAACGTGTTCGAGGGCTTCCCGGCCCAAAAGGCCGATGTACGCCCAGGCGACCAGGTATTGAAGATTAACGACATTGCTTTAACCGGAAAAAATAGCGACCAGGTTAGCCAACTGCTCAAAGGTTCAAAAGGTGCGGGGGTTAAGCTATTGCTTAAACGTGATGGAGAAGATAAGCCGGTCGAAAAAAATCTGATCCGCGACGAGATTAAACAACCAAATGTTTCTTATCACGGTATGGTTGCGGGCAACATGGGTTATATTAAGTTAGACAGGTTCCTCGAAAATTCTGCGCAGGAAGTTACTAATGCACTTATTGATCTGAAAAAGAATAACCCTAATGGTATTATACTCGACCTTCGTTCAAACGGTGGCGGTATTTTGCAGGAAGCGGTTAAAATAGTCAACCTTTTTGTACAAAAAGATGTCGAAGTGGTATCGCAAAAGGGTAAGGTAAAAGAAAAGAACTTCGACTATAAAACAATGGCTGCGCCGCTTGCGCCCGATATCCCGCTGGTTGTGTTGGTTAACTCGCGTTCGGCCTCTGCATCAGAAATTGTTGCCGGATCGCTTCAGGATCTGGATCGTGCTATTATTATCGGTCAGCGCAGCTATGGTAAGGGGTTGGTTCAGCAAACTTTCCCATTGCCTTACAATAGTTTAGTTAAAATCACTATCGCTAAATATTATGTTCCTTCGGGGCGTTGTATCCAGGAAATTGATTATACGCATCGTAAAGAAGATGGCACCGTAGTAAAAGTTGCCGACTCATTAATGCATGAGTTTAAAACTAAGAACGGCCGGTCGGTTTACGATGGCAGCGGTATTTATCCGGATATTTTTATCAAACGGGATCTGTTTGCTAACATCACCCAAACACTCATTACCAAATTTTTTATTTTTGATTACGCTACCAGGTATCGCTCGTCGCACCCAAAAATTGCCGATGCGAAAGATTTTGCTTTAACCGATGCGGAGTATGACGACTTTGTGAAATACCTGGCAAATAAGAATTATACTTATAATACTACATCCGAGAAAGTTTTAGCGGCGTTGAAAACCGAAGCAACCAAAGAAAAACAGTTCGGCCAGATACAAAGCGAATATGACGCCCTGAAAAATAAAATGGCGGCCAATAAGAAAAACGACCTGCAACTTCATAAAGAAGAGATCAAGCAGGCACTTGAGAACGAAATTGTAGGCCGGTATTATTTTGAAAAAGGACGCTACGAAGCTTACTTTAAATACGACAAAGAGCTGTCGCAGGCTGTAAAAACCATGCAGGATAAAAACCAACTGGCTGCTATTTTAAAAGGCGAGGGCGCTTATAAAGTAATAGGCAAACCGGTACTCGCAGCTGTGGGCGATAAGAAAGACGGCGCGGAAAAAGATAAAACCGGCAAAGACGATCAGTAAACTACAAACAAGGGTTTTAAAAGAGCGATGTCAAACCATTGCTCTTTTTTATTTGTTAGGCCTTCATCGAAAAAATTAAACCATTTTCTTTCACTAACGTCTTACAACCAACAATAACAAAACACACATTTATGAAAAAGATCCTTTTATCAGCAGTGTTATTAATAAGCTGCTTTGCTTTTAAAGCTGATGCTCAACTGCGTATCAGCCTGGGCCTGAACATAGGCAGCCAGCCAGATTGGGGCCCGGTAGGGTATGAACATGCCGAATATTACTATATGCCTGATATTGATACCTATTATGATGTGCCTAATCATCAGTATATTTATTTGTCCGGCAGCAGATGGACCCGGGCTACGGTACTTCCGGCAAGGTATCATTTTGACCCTTACAATAGCTACAAAGTTGTAATAAATGAGCGTACACCGTGGGTGCATGCTGCCACTTACCGCACTAAATACAAGAGCTATAAGGGCCGTCGCGGTCAGGTGGTTATCCGTGATAGCCGCGATGCCAAATATAAAAACCATTGGAAAGGGCATGATAACGGAAACCACAACGGCTGGAATAAAGGCCACGGTAACGATGATCATGGTAAAGGTCATGGTAATCATGGTCATCATTAACAATTAAAATTAAACATCTTAAAGCCCTTCAATTCTGGAGGGCACTGAAAAAGTAGCTCAATAATGTTGGGTTATTAAAGCGATCAAGCAAAAGGCAACTTTTATTTGGTCGCT
>DATCXS010000410.1:0-2715 GCA_036565645.1 Mucilaginibacter sp. | reverse complement strand
GAGGCTTCTTCATAGCTTGCTGAATTCCAAATCGTGCGTGAGGCAACGCCCGCCTTCCAATCATCCAATGCAGCTTCGCGCACATCATGCGCAAGTTTGGGATTAGACTTTTCAAAAATCATAGCCGCTCTTGCTTCTACAGCTGCCGCCAGAAAGTTTTCCCAGGGTATGTTTTCAGCGGGTACCAGCACATCATCCACAGTACCTATGATATTATCAGTAAACATTCGCATACGACACCAGTGGATATGATAACCGTCGCCAAAACGGGTTTTAAGCAGATATTGCAAGGCCCAATCAATTTCAGAGCGCATTCTGTCCGCCACCTCCTTAGTGTCTTTACTTTTATCAAGCACATCAAGATTATTCTCCATAGCAAACGCGGCCATCGACGTGCGCCAGATTCCCTGCGAAAGATCGCCGGCATCGTGGTAGCCACCGTTTACTACTTTTTTTACATCGCCCCTAAATCCTTGCCAGTCCATATGGCAAGCTTTATGAATACCCGGCACCTCATAACCACAACGCTGGCAATAGTAAAAGTTCATGGCTTTAAAAACCGGAGCTACCCATATATTTTGCCTAATAGGGAACGAATTGGATACCAATTTGCCGCTACGGATACGGTAGGTCCCTTCTTTTTGAAACTTTGAGAAATTCAACTGATGAAACTTGCCATTTTTTGTGTCGATAGCTTTAACATTGCCGGAGAATACGACAGCGCCTTGTTGATTGAGCAATTGAAATTTATCAGCACCGCCGTCTCCAACCATGGCAATTTTTGCGTCATTTGGCCGGTAACCTACATGGCTAAATGAAAATTTTTCAGGAGATACCGTCC
This sequence comes from Mucilaginibacter sp., assembly GCA_036565645.1. Lineage (GTDB taxonomy): Bacteria > Bacteroidota > Bacteroidia > Sphingobacteriales > Sphingobacteriaceae > Mucilaginibacter. The sequence goes on along the minus strand of DATCXS010000410.1, from coordinate 1,874 downwards.
ATCCTTCATATTGGTCGGTTACTACCCGTTGTAATTCTATCTTATCGATATCATAAGTAACTAAATCATCTTCGCCAGGGCTAACACCGGTTAATTCGCGAGTTAAACTAAACATAGTTACCTTGTTGCGTGGCAAATGCGGCATTTCAAACAACACGTGGTTCCACTGGCCGGGCTTAAGGTCGTTACAGTAGCTGGTACGGGCCGAACTAAATATATCTGAAACAGTACCCTCGTTGCTGATGCCCAGGTTTATATTGTGGCGAGGTAGGTTAGTTTGATGTACGTAGACCCAAAAAGATATTCTGTTGAATTTTGACCAGTCCTGCGGTGTGTTAAATCGTAATTGAACAGACGAAGAACCTGCCTGCCCGGTTATATTGAAGTATTGGGAACCCCATTTGGTCTTGTTGCCGGGTAAATTCAAAAAGGCTGTGTCGCGAATTGAAGTGCTGAATCTAAGCGATCGCTTGCCGTCTTTTGCCCTGTCTTGTGTGTAGCTCATTTTGCCTATGCTGGTCACCTTCCAGTTGCCATTTTGTTCCATATCGTCAACTAAATGCGATTCTAAAACAGGCTTCTTTTCCCATCTGGCTCTTAGCGAGTTTTGTTCAGGGACAGCCAGAGGATAAGCGGCTAAATGCTTTGAACCGGTTTGTGCCTGGCAAACAAAGGATAAGATGAGGAGCGGATAAGACAGCAGTAAATTTTTCATAACGATAAATTAGGGTGCATAATACTTTCATCGTTTTTGCACCCCGAATACTTAAGAAAATAATATTGGTTATAGCTAAGGCTAATTGGCCACCTTAGCTAATTGAATATACGTGCAAATTTGCCTGTCGCACGCTAATAATTATACTATGCGTTGACGGCTCGCATAAAATATTAATTAATCAAATATTATGTAGCTTATTATGAGGATTTTACAGCTTGTTTAATCAAAAAAATATTAAGTTTTTATTTAAGTTTATTTAGCTTTTATGCGAAAAACGGGACTTGGTTGTCCCAATGAATCACAACTTGATTTCCATAACCTTGTTTTCAAATTCTTCTGCCGGTACCAGGGATTTTAACTTGAGCCTGCTTTTATAAGCATAGACCGTATTTACCGTACTCTCCAAAATATTAGCGATGATGTGATTGTCTTTTATGCCCAACCTCATCAGGGCGAAGATGCGCAGATTGGTGTTTAATAACTCGTTCTCTTTTGGCCAGATTTGATCTTCTGTCTTAAACAGAGCGTTAAAATCTGAAATAAAATTGGGGAACAGTTTAAGAAATACGCTGTCGAAGGTATAGAATAAGGTGCGTCGCTCTTGCTTGATGTCTATTTCATTTACTAATCGTAACAAGTCTTCGTAATTCTGGGTCTTAATTTTGCGTTCACCATATCGCTGGATTTGATCGAGCTTCTGTATATAGCCCGATATTACTTTGAAAAAATAACCGATATACTCTTCCTTGATCAATCCATCTTCTAACAATTTTTTATTGATAGTGTCAAGATGCCGGTTTTGATCTTTCACCATTGCTTCTCTGACCCTCACTTTTTTTAACCGGTCGTAAACAATGTAAGACACGGCAAGGATGCCGATCAATATCAAGATAACTACAACAATCAGGATTGTCAAAGTTCTAATCTTCTGATTCTCAGATTTAATTAGTTTTTGTGCAGCGAGCTGGGTCAGCGCCTCGCTAATGTTTTTCTCTTGTATAGCATTGCCGAAAAATTTGGCTTCGGCCATTGCTTCGTTTAATAATATTTCAGCATTGCTTAATTCCTGTCGGTTCAAAAGCCTTAGTCCGAGCCTGTAAATAGCCAGCGTTTGTTTAGTTGACGATCTGATATCGTAAATGGCAGCGAGTGTTAA
>DATCXS010000372.1:0-12997 GCA_036565645.1 Mucilaginibacter sp. | reverse complement strand
CCGCAACACTAAAGACCGCCAATACCGCAATTTTGGTATGGCTAACCCCGAGGGTTATCGCAAAGCTTTAAGGCTGATGAAGCTGGCCGAGAAATTTGGCAAACCTGTTGTAACCTTGATCGATACTCCGGGTGCATACCCTGGCTTAGAAGCCGAGGAGCGTGGGCAAGGTGAGGCCATTGCGCGTAACCTGCTGGAAATGGCTGTGCTGAAAGTGCCCATAATATGCGTGGTAATAGGCGAGGGGGCATCGGGCGGTGCGTTAGGTATTGGTATTGGCGATAAGGTAATGATGCTGGACAACTCCTGGTATTCGGTTATATCGCCCGAGAATTGCTCGACCATCCTGTTCAAAACCTGGGAGCAAAAAGAACGCGCAGCCGAAATGCTGAAGCTTACATCGACCGAGATGTATAAAAACAAACTGATTGACGGCGTTATCAAAGAGCCGGTTGGCGGCGCACATCAGGACCCGGTAGCTATGGCTGCTATCTTAAAGAAACAATTAGTTAAAGATTTGAAAACCCTTGAAGAGCGCGACATTAACGAGTTGATTACCGAGCGTATAGACAAATTCTGCTCAATGGGCGTAGTAATTGAAGGCAGCGAGCAATAATCACAGATAATAATCACGCTATTGATATTACAGAAAAGGGGTGCTATTGCGAAATAGCACCCCTTTTTGTTGGCAACAGGCAAGCTTAGTTTTGCATGTTTATACCAAACTTTTTGATATAATTATCCAGTTTTACTTTGTAGGTATTGCTTAACGACTGACGACCATTGTCTTTGGTTACGCCTACCAATCCGTTAAGTAATGATACGCCGAACTGTATTTCGTGCTGACTGGCCAAATTATTGTCTTTCATCAGCGCATAGTTATAATCTAACGAGTTGGTCAGGTAATCTTCCAGCTGTTTTACTATCTTATCGCCCAACGCAGTTACACCTAATTTGTAGGCCGTCTCTGCCATGTAATATTTGCGCACCGCAATTTCTTGTACCGGGATGATATCCGGCATTACATCATCGTATTTGTTCAGCAGGTTCTTAGCCAGGTCAGGGTGTCCTTCTTTTACCAGATTATCTGCCAGGTTTAAGGTAACCCGGGCAATCAACGGCATAAATTGCGTTAACGATTCATGATCCAGGTACTTTGCCGTTTTAAAATTACCCCACTTGAATTTGTTCATGATGTTATTATACATCACCAGGCTGTTAGTAGTCTCTATTGCACCGGTTGCCGCAACGTCACGATTCATGGTGGTATCAGGCTTTAAAGGCAATAAGCGGTAAGCAAAGCCTTCATTGTACATATACTTGCTTAAGCCGAGCATGTTATCCGGCGGAGCCGTTACTGTGAAATAGATAGGGCGTTTCCAGTTGTTATGAGCGATGATATCCATCATGGCCAGGTTGTCTTTAAATAGCATATTGCCTCCGTAAGTAAAATCCAGCTCGGTAGCAATCTTATCTTTCTGGTCAGCAGGCAATGTACCTGTTTGTATTACCTGGTCAGGGTTGACAGTCATCTTCAGATTTTTAGTAGGGAGATAATTAGTCGACGATCCGTCTTCCAACTGTACCATCGCATCCTTATTGTCAGAGGTAATGAAATCAAACACATCTTTTAATTCCACTGATCCCGGAATTTTGGCATCATTATAATAAATAGCGTCGCGGGTACCCAACTTGTATTTACTGTAAGGCATGGTGAGCGGCAATGGCGCCGACTCATTCATTTTTTGGTTCATTTGTTTGATGTACCAGTCAGTACCCAGCAAGCTCAGGTTCACAATACGCACATCCGGGCGTACGCCTTCAACCTCTTGAATATACCAGAGCGGGTAGGTGTCATTATCGCCGTAGGTAAACAAAATAGCATTTTTAGCGCATGAGTTAAGGTAGTCATAAGCCATATCATGCGGTGTCATTTTGGTCGAACGGTCATGGTCATCCCATTCCTGGTTTGCCATTAATACCGGCCCGACACTTAAACAAACAACCGTTGACAGGATAGCCGCATTTAAGGCTTTTTCCTTCTTACTCAGCAAGTCGGCAATGCAGATCACCGCCAGGCCTATCCAAATAGCAAAGGCATAAAAAGACCCCGCATAGGCATAATCACGCTCGCGTGGTTGCAGCGGGTCCTGGTTTAGATATAGCAGGATAGCTATACCCGTAAAAAAGAACAATACAGCCACTACGCCGGCATCTCTTTGATTCTTTTTAAAGTGAAAGTACACGCCCAGTAAGCCTAAAATAAGCGGTAAGAAAAACAGGCGGTTATAGCTTTTACTTTTGGTTACAGAATAAGGCAACGGCTTTTTAAAGTTCCAGCCGCTTATCCAGTCGCCATCAATGCTTTTGTATTGACCATCCATCTCGTTAGTACGGCCTACAAAGTTCCACAGGAAATAGCGGGTGTACATTTGGTTAACCTGCCATGACAGGAAAAAAGACAGGTTATTAGCAAATGTAGGACTCTCGTTCTGGCCCAGATTCTCCCAATCGCGGTAAAACTGTTCGTGGCCTGCCTTTTGGCTAAACATACGCGGGAAAATGGTATTGTGATCGTAAATGGTCGTTGTTTTTTTACCTACAACTTCGTATTTCGTATCGCCCTTGCGATAAATATTGCTGCCCTCAGTTTGGTCTACAGGCTTGGCATCAAAGAAGTTTCCGTATAGCAAAGGTGTTTCGCCATACTGGTCGCGGTTAAGGTAGCCGTACATCGAGAATGCATCGTGCGGATTGCTGTTATTTAAATTGGTCCCCGCTTTTGCGCGGATAACGATCATTACAAATGAACTGTATCCAAACAGTATAAAAGCAGTACAAACCAGGAAACTGTTTAAAGCAAAACGCTTCTCGCGTATCTTAACACCGTACTCTAATAAAGCCGCAATAACAATGGCCGCAATAAATCCGGTAATGCCTGCACTTATACTAAGCATTAATACGAAACAAACTGCTGCCGCTATAATGGTATTTTTTGCAGGTTTAAAGGTGTAAATAATACCTAAAATAATGGTAGCAAACAGCAGCAGGAAGAATGCAATGGCGCCGCTGCCAAAACCCATGCCCAGCGTATTAACAAAAAACAGATCTGAATAGGCGGCCCCTTTTACCGTGTATTGGATAATGCCCCATAGTACAGCCGCCACAGCAACCACGCCCACCAGAAATGCTTTAATGGTACCCCAGGTGCTTATATTTTGCGCCTTGCGGAAATAAATAACCAATGCAATAGCCGGAATAACCAATAAGTTTAACAGGTGGATACCTATAGATAAACCCATAATATAGGCAATGAACACTATCCAGCGGTTGGAGCTGGGTTCGTCAGCATGGGCATCCCATTTTAATATTGCCCAAAATACAATGGCGGTACATAATGATGATTGTGCATAAACTTCCGACTCGACAGCCGAGAACCAGAAGGTATCAGAAAAAGCATAGGCCAAAGCGCCTACTAAACCCGAGCCAACAATCAGGACGATGTTGGTGAGATGAAAGTCCTCAGTTTTTTTAATTAATATCTTTTTGGCCAGTGCGGTAATGGTCCAGAACAGGAACATAATAGTAGCGCCGCTGGCCAGTGCCGATGCCATGTTGGTCCAGTAGGCTACTTTGGTAACATCGCCCAGGGATAGGAGCGAGACTACCTTACCTATCATGGTAAACAGCGGGGCGCCCGGTTGGTGGGCCACCTGCAGGCGATAAATACAGGCTATAAATTCGCCGCAATCCCAAAAACTTGCCGACTGCTCGAGAGTTAGAATATAGGTTAGCGAAGCAATGACAAAGGCCAGCCAGCCAAACAGATTGTTGATTTTGTTATATTTCATTTCAAGGAGATATAAGCGCTTTGGTTTAAATAAGGTCCGAAAATAATAAAACTAAGCGATGTTGAAGCGTGAACAAAGCGTTTTAGCATATTTTAACATCTGCATTGATAAGAGCCAGGGAGAAATGGCTTTTTTCTTCCTGATTTTCAGATACTATATTTAACAGAGGGTTGGGGTGAGGTTTTTTTTCATTTTTCCATTTTGAAGTTGAAAATTTCGTCTTATATTTGCATTCCTTTTCGGGACGTAGGTTACGAAGGAGGCGGATTGCCTGATAGTATAATGGTAGTACGACGGTTTTTGGTACCGTTTGTCTAGGTTCGAATCCTGGTCGGGCAACACAAAAAGAATTTCGGATTTCGGATTTTTATCCCGATAGCTATCGGGATCGGATTCAAATCCGAATTGTTTTTTATAGCTGTTAACAAAACAAATTCGATCCCGGTAGCTACGGGACGGATCTGAAATCAGAAAGATGCCATTACAGTTCAACACGGTAAAATTATTTGCAGGTTCCGGATCAAAAGATCTGGCTCAAAAAATTGCCGATGCTTATGGTCAGCCGTTGGGCGAATCGGGCCTGGCTCGTTTTAGTGATGGCGAATTTCAGCCCCATTTTAATGAATCTGTTCGGGGCTGCGATGTTTTTCTGCTTCAATCAACCAATCAACCCACCGACAATTTAATGGAGTTGCTAATGATGATAGATGCCGCCCGTCGTGCATCGGCCCATCATGTAAATGCTGTTATACCGTACTTCGGTTTGGCCAGGCAGGACAGGAAAGACAGACCGCGTGTTGCTATTGGCGCAAAGCTGGTTGCCAATTTGCTGGTTGCTGCGGGTATTGACCGCATCATGACCATGGATTTGCACGCCGCGCAGATACAAGGTTTTTTCGACATCCCGGTTGACCACCTGGACGGATCGATCATCTTTGTACCGTATATTAAAAGCCTGGCTTTGCCAAAACTTACCATTGCTTCGCCGGATATGGGCGGATCATACAGGGCACGCGGCTTTGCCAAGTTCTTTAATGCCGAGGTTGTAATTTGCGACAAACGCCGCAAACGTGCTAACGAAATTGAATCAATGACCCTGATAGGTGATGTTGCCGATCAGGACATTGTATTAATAGATGATATTTGCGATACCGCCCGCACACTGGCTAAAGCAGCTGCCCTGATCATGGAGCGTGGTGCGCGCAGCGTTAGAGCAGTATGTACGCACCCGGTTTTATCGGGCGACGCTTACGAGACTATTGAAAATTCGGCACTGGCAGAATTGATCGTAACAGATACTATCCCGTTAAAACACCCAAGCCCTAAAATAACTGTGCTGTCAACAGGCGAGTTGTTTGCAAAGGCTATTATCAACGTAAACGAGCATGGCTCAATAAGCCAGTTGTTTAAGGTAGAGTAAGGTTATAGTCTATAGACGATGGTCGATAGTCCATGGTCATTTTTGAATGATTAAAAATATCCTTACGCGATGTAAGGCTAACATAAAAACAAATAATAAATAAAAAATGAAATCAATTGCTATTAGCGGTTCTCTAAGAGAGAACGTAGGGAAAAGAGACGCGAAAGAGCTGCGTTACCAGGCTTTGGTACCTGCAGTGCTTTACGGTGGTGCTACACAAACCCACTTTTCGGTGTCCGCAGCTGATTTGAAACCCGTAGTATATACTCCGGTTGTTCATTTCATCGACCTTGACATTGCTGGTGTTAAATCACAAGCTATTATTAAAGACCTTCAGTTTCATCCATTAACTGAGCAGATCTTACACGTAGACTTTTTGTTGTTAGATCAAAGCAAACCGGTTACTATCGAAATTCCTGTACGTTTAACAGGTACTTCGCCCGGTGTTAAGGTAGGTGGTAAACTGGTACAGAAATTACGTAAACTGCGTATCAAAGCTTTACCTAAAGACCATTTAGATTTTATCGACGTAAGCATCGAGGCTTTAGAGGTAGGTAAATCAGTTAAAGTTGGCGAATTAAGTTTCCCTAACCTGACTATCCTGAACACTAAAGAAGATACTATTGTATCTGTAACTACTTCACGTGCTTTACGTCAGGCAGAGCAGGAAGCCGGTAAAAAATAATAACACAATTTTAGTGATTTCAATAAAACAGCGATGGCATTTGTCATCGCTGTTTTTGTTTGAAGTGATTATATTCGCAACGATATAAATAAGATCGAATAATGAAATCAAATTATTCGACATCCGGTGTTCGATATTAAAAAGGAAAGACATGGCCATGCGGCCCTATTTTAGTAAATTCTTTAAAAAGCCAGCGTCGGCGCCAAAGCCGGTTGTGCCGGTTAATGCAGTTAATAACGATATGAAATATCTGATAGTAGGTTTAGGTAACATTGGTCCGGAGTATGCCGATACGCGGCATAATATTGGCTTCATGATTTTGGACGAACTGGCCAAACAAGAAGGTGCCAGGTTCAGCAATATGCGCCTGGCTTACTACACCGAAATATCGCATAAGGGCCGCTCACTGCATCTTATCAAACCAACTACTTACATGAACCTGAGCGGTAAGGCGCTGAACCATTGGATGAAGGAACTGAAGATACCCGTACAAAATGTTTTGGTTTTGGTAGATGATATAGCCCTGCCATTAGGTACCCTGCGTTTAAAACCCAAGGGCAGTGCGGCGGGCCATAACGGATTGAAACACATTGAGGCTACATTGGGCAACAATGAATATGCCCGTCTGCGTTTTGGTGTAGGCGATAATTATCCCAAAGGCCGCCAGGTTGACTATGTGCTAAGCGGATTTGATGATGACGAATTGCCTGAATTACCAGCGCTGATAGACAGGTCAATAGAAATGATCAAGAGCTTTGCAACCATAGGTACGGAGTTGACGATGACTAAATTTAATAAATAACCACATGAAAGTTTACGGAATTACAAATTGCAATACGGTTAAAAAGGCGCTCGACTGGTTTAAGAATAACCAGGTGATGTATGAGTTTCACGACTTTAAAAAGTTAGGCATAAGCCTTGAAAAATTACAGGAGTGGGATAGCAAAGCGGGCTATGAAAAGTTCATGAACAAGCAAGGGCTTACCTGGAAGCAATTAGATCAGCCGATAAAGGACAGCATCAGGACAAAAGATGATGCGCTGCAGCTTTTACAGCACAAAACCAGCATGATAAAGCGCCCGGTTATTGAAGACGGCGATTTCCTGTTTTTTGGCTTTGATGACAACGTTTACAAAGAACATTTTAAAAAATAAACAACAATGCCCGTAGAAACGCAATACTTTGCGTCTCCGAAGCGGACGCCTATAATTCGTTTTTCATAATTAACCGGAAATTTGAGTTAATAACTTGAAATATAAAGGCGGATGGTTAAAAGCTATCTGCCTTTTTTGTTGCTGTAGGGTGCCTTGAAAAATATATTAATAGCCGTATATTGCTACCTTAAATAACTGTCCTTATTAACTATGAATAGGTTTTTACTTGCTGCTGTGCCTTTTGTGGGTATGGCATTTGCTGCAGTTGCACAACAACATCCGGCTTTAACGACTCAGGATTATGCCAGGGCCGAGAGCCGCCTCAGTTATAATACCGAGCCATTGGTACAACGCAATGGTATCCACCCAAATTGGCTGCCCGACGATCGTTTTTATTACCGTACATCAGAAGCGGAGGGTGGCAAATATTTTGTGGTGGATCCGGCCAGTGGTAAAAAGTCGCCGGTTTTTGATCAGCAGAAATTAGCTGCGGCTTTATCGGAAGCTACGGGCAATTCTTCGGTTGCGGGGAATTTGCCTATCATGAGGATACTTTCTATTGACGCAAATGGCGTGATTTTTACTGCCGAAAACAAACAATGGAAATTTAAAAATAATAAGCTGGTTGTTGATGACAGCGCAACAAAAGCCGTAACAATTAGTGGCCGCGGTCGACGCGGTGGCAATAGCGGTGCTAATCCTAACGAAGTATTATCGCCCGATAAACAAAAGGCAGCATTCATCAAAGACTTTAACTTATGGCTACGCGATGTTAAAACCGGTCAGCAAACTCAACTGACTACTGATGGCATAAAGGACGATGGCTATGCTACGGATAACGCCGGCTGGGCGCAAAGTAACCGTCCCATTTTGGTTTGGTCGTCCGACTCAAAAAAAATAGCCACCTTTCAGCAGGACGAACGCAAGGTAAACAACATGTACCTGGTGAGCACCAAAGTTGGCGCACCAAAACTAAGCGAATGGAAATACCCCTTACCGGGCGATAAAGAAATACCCATGCTCACGCGTGTTATCATTAACGTGGATAATCCGAAAGTGATCAAGCTGCAATGTGCGCCAGACCCGCATCGCTCAACGCTGAGTGATGACATTAAAGGCGGCGCAGGCTGGGCCGATGTTTATTGGAGCGATGATGCAACCAGGCTGATCTTTGTATCAACCAACCGCGATCATAAAGTTGAAAAAGTACGCATGGCCGATGCAGAAACCGGTGCTGTACGCGAGATATTTGACGAAATCTCAAAAACTCAATTTGAATCGGGCTGGAACGATGTAAACTGGCGCTACCTGAGCAAAAGCAATGAGATATTATGGTTCTCGGAGCGCGATAACTGGGGTCATCTTTATTTGTATGATGCCGTAACCGGCAAACTGAAGAATCAGGTTACCAAGGGCGATTGGGTAGTAACCAACGTTGTTAAGGTAGACGAGAAGAATCGTGTAGTTTATTTTACTACTGACGGGCTTGAAGCCGAGAATCCTTATTTCAGCCAGTTATGTAAAATTGGATTAGATGGTAAGGGTTTCGCAGTGCTTACACCGGGCGCAGGCAATCACAACGCAAGCTTCTCGCCCAAAGGTGATTATATTGTCGATACCTATTCAAAACCCGATGTGCCGCCGGTAACGGTGCTGCGTAACCTGAAAGGTAAGCAGATAATGGAGCTGGAAAGAGTGGACGTTTCTAAACTAAAGGCAACAGGTTGGAAAGCCTGTGTACCGTTTTCGGTAAAAGCGCACGATGGCAAAACTGATATCTACGGATTGATGTGGGTTCCGGCTAATCTGGATCCTAATAAAAAATATCCGGTGATTGATTATATCTACCCTGGCCCGCAGGGGGGCAGTGTTGGTAGCTGGTCATTTTCGAGTGTAAGAGGCGACAATGCTGCGTTAACCGAGTTGGGTTTTGTAGTGGTGGAGATTGAAGGAACCAGCAATCCGCTGCGCTCAAAAAGTTTTCATGACATGAGCTATGGTAACATGGCCGACAATACTCTGGCCGATCAGGTTACCGGTATTAAGCAACTGGCTGCCAGATACCCGTACATGGATCTGGACAGGGTAGGCATTTGGGGACACTCGGGCGGTGGTTTTGCTACGGCTGGTGCTATGTTCCGTTACCCTGATTTCTTTAAAGTGGGTATTGCCGAGTCAGGCAATCATGATAACCGCAACTACGAAGATAACTGGGGCGAGCGCTACAATGGTTTGTTAGAAAACGCTGATTATGAGTCGCAAGCTAACCAAAACCTGGCAAAAAACTTAAAAGGTAAACTTATGTTGGCTCATGGCCTGATGGACAACAACGTACCGCCGCAAAATACGCTGCTGGTAGTCGAAGCATTGGAAAAGGCTAATAAAAGCTTTGACCTGGTGATTTTCCCCAACAGCCCGCATGGGTATGGCCAATACTCATATTACATGATGCGCCGCCGTTGGGATTATTTTGTGAAAAACCTGCTTGGCGCGGAACCGCCGGTTGATTATAAGATCGGCTCGAAGAAATAATTTTAACTGATATTTTAAAGCGGATAGCCAATGGTTATCCGTTTTTTTTGTTTAATAGTATTTTGGAATATTAAATATATTTATCGTAATATTGCGATGTAATGGGGGCATCTAAGACGCAAATGTTTTCTAAAGAGCAAAATGAACTGGCAACTTTGCTTAAGGCCATTGCTCACCCTGCGCGGATTGCTATTTTGGAGCATATCATTGCAGCCAACGCCTGCATTTGTGGTGATTTGGTCGAAGAATTGGGTTTAGCACAGGCGACCATTTCCCAGCATCTTAAAGAACTAAAAAACGCGGGTATCATACAGGGAACTATCGACGGGGTGAAAACCTGCTATTGTATCGACCCAAAAACATGGCAACGCTTACAACTGCAATTAGGTGACTTTTTAAAAGGATATAAAACAGGAAGTAACTGCTGTTAAAAAAAATTAAATTAACTCATCGTAATATTACAATCAATATGGAAAATACTATTTTAATGGACTGGCAAACTTTTAAGCAAAAGTTGTTGGCGAACAAAGACCTGACGTTGCAATTTCAATATGCACCCGGTAAATGGGTAAATGCATCTTACCATATTACAGAAATTAAACAGGCGCCGATAATCTCGGTAGATTGTGGTGGCAAGCTGAACAGTTGGACCGAAATAATCATACAGCTTTGGGAACCGCAGGCAAGCAATTCCCCGGAAGCGATGAATATTGAAAAAGCACTGTCTATTATTAATGTGGTTGAGAAGTCATTGCCATTAAATCCGGCAGGTATTGTCAAAATAGAGTTTGGAAACTCACAATTTGATACGCGGCAAATGTATCCGGGCGAATTTTTAGTTAGCGATGATGATCTGATCGTGATCTTAAATGCTGACCAAACCCAGTGTAAAGCAATAGGCAGGGGCGACACTTGCGGCGATAATAGTAAGCCTAAAATTCAATTGGAAACATTGACAGATCAAAATAATTGCTGCACGCCCGGATCAGGTTGTTGTTAAGATGGTGGCTCGGATAAAAAGACATAAAAAGCCTTTAATCATTACTTCGTCAGTAATGTTGCTGCAATTTATTTTTGGCTGGGATGCTAAGTTTTGCATTATCAATTTAATCTGGTTATTAGTTTAAAATCAATATGAAGAAAGTATTAGTGTTGTGTACCGGCAACAGTTGCCGCAGCCAGATAGCCGAAGGATATTTAAGACATTTTGCCGGTGATAAGGCTATGATTTATAGTGCCGGCATAGAAACGCACGGTGTTAATCCGAAGGCTATCGAAATAATGAAGGAGGACGGAATAGATATATCCGGTCACACTTCAAATCATATCGACGAGTACAGCAACATCAACTTCAATTTTGTGATCACCGTTTGCGATAATGCTCAAGAACGCTGTCCGTATTTCCCTTCAAATGCTATCAAGTTCCATCATAATTTCCCTGATCCGGCAAAGGCTGAAGGCAATGCCCAAGAGGTAATAGAGCAATTCAGGCAGGTCAGAGATATGATTAAAGCGTACGCCAAAGACTTTGTTAATCATAATTTGAAATAAAAATCCCCCGGCATTTTTTATGCAGGGGGATTATATATCGCTCAAAAAATCTGTTACGATTTCAAGACTTTCTCAGCAAAATCACGACATTTTTTAACCTCGGCAACAGCATCTGACCCTTTAGGGATATCATACTCCTGCTCAATAGTAACCGGGAACTTGTATTTTCTGTCTCTTACCACATGTAGTATGTCTACTAACGGCGTGTCGCCCTGGCCCCAGGGCTCGTTTGGTCCGTCGTGGTATTTGCGGTCTTTAAGGTGCATGCTCACAATACGGTCATGATATTTCTCAATAAACGGAACCGGGCTGCTGCTGGTGCCCGAAGCATAATGGCCGGCATCCAGGTTAATGCAGTTATATTTTGATTGGCTCAAAGCAGTATCCCATATCGTAGCTGTTGCCTGGGTGTGGGCATGATAACCTATTTTCATTTTATGCGCTGCGCCTAAATCGCCCAGGCGTTTGGTTTGGGCAGCGTCGCCTAACTCGACAGTAACGTGACTTGCGCCCAATGCCTTACCGGCGTTAAAGGCGTAAATGATCTCCTCGTCTGTATTATGCGGGTCTAAAGCGCTTGGTTTCCAGGCATAAATAGTTACACCGGCATCGTTAAACATTTTACGTACCTCTTTAAATTTATCCATAGACACAGTAGCGCGCCATTGGGCTACAGCTTTATTATGGTCATCGCGCGATTGGCCTTGTTCATGCTTAGGTATGCCCGCGTAGGCTTCCGGCGCATCGCCCATCAATTCGATAGCATTAATATTGCATGCCAGGCAGTATTTCAATAAATCCTCTACCGACGAAGGCATGCTTCTGAATGAGTAGGTAATGACGCCTATCTGTACACCGGCAATTACCGAGTTAGGTTTAGCGCCGGCTTTTAAAATGCTGTGTGCTAATGATGCTTTCGACAGAAACATCGCGCCTGTGGCAGCCAATGCACCGGTACCAATAAAATGGCGCCTTGATATTTGATTATTCTTCATGGATTGTAGGTTTTGTTGGTGTTAAATGGTGAATTTCAAATTTATAAATTTAAATTTAATCGTATAGCCCGTATTGAAACTGTTACGGTTTGAGCTGATGGTATATACTTTTGTGTAATGCCAATGTTGCAGAATTTATTTTGGATGCTTCGGGTATAAATGGTAGAATTGCTTACCATTAACTACCCATCTGTAAACCACTTTAAAGCTAATTATAAAACTAATGTCAGCCAATCAGCATAAAAAAATAGCAATTTTTATTGCAGTCATTTTGTTCGTGCGGTCGGGCGCCGAGGCTCAGATAAAACCTAAACCGGCCATCCCTAACACCGAAAAAACGACTTTCCAAACCGGTGGTACCTGGAAACCTACTACCGATCTGCGCGCCGACGTAGCTATTGTTTATGGCGACGGTGGCAGGCCCGGGCAATTTGAGCAGCGGGTAAAGTCATTTCGCGATCATGGTTATCAATTAGCGTTTATGACTGGGATGGCCTGGGGCGGTTACCAGGATTATTTTATGGGCCGATGGGATGGCAAGCAGCATTTTGACGAAGGCCAGAAAATGATGAATGGCGATACCGTTTGGCATGGCAGAAACACACCTTACGTGGTGCCTACCATGAATTTTTTGAAATATTATAAAGAGAAGGTCATCAAAAAAGCGATAGATGCCGGTGTGGATGCCATTTACCTGGAGGAGCCCGAATTTTGGGCCAAGTCTGGCTATAGTGAAGCATTTAAGCGCGAATGGAAGGACTATTATGGTTTTGATTGGCGGCCGCAGCACGAGTCGGCAGAGAATACTT
>DATCXS010000100.1:0-2439 GCA_036565645.1 Mucilaginibacter sp. | reverse complement strand
CCCGATCTGGCAGCTGCTCATCCATTTGATAATGGCAAGGCCGCGGTACTTGACCATTCTATAGAAAAAACAGCAGAATATCTTGGTGCCGATAAAGCTATTTATATCGACCTGATGCGTTCGGTAACTGAGGCATGGCCTTTGATTGACAAGGACGCGCTTGGTCCGCTGCATTACCCTGAACACCCTTTGGCTATGGCCGGTTTCGGTTTGAAAGCCCTCAGTAGTGCCGAAAGTTTTGTTAAACGTTTTAAGACTATGGAAGCACGCGGACTGTTTGGCGGCATGGCAGCGCATTCCATACAGCCTTTAAGTAATTTAAGTACCACCGCCAGTGCTTTGGTGCTGCTGGCTACCGGCCACATGCAAGGCTGGCCCATAGCCAAAGGTGGTTCAGCCGCTATAGCTAATGCGCTGGCCGGATATTTTAAATCAATAGGCGGAGAGGTGCAGACAGGTACTTACATTAATACTTTAAGTCAGCTCCCTTCGGCACATGCGGTGTTATTTGATGTTACACCTAAACAGTTGCTTGAAATTGCCGGGCATAAATTTTCTTCGATCTATAAATGGCAGTTGCAGCACTACCGTTATGGTATGGGGGTATTTAAAATAGATTGGGCGCTTGATGGACCGATCCCTTTTACTAATGCCAATTGCCGCCGCGCCGGGACCATTCATCTGGGTAATACTTTTGAAGAGATTGCCGCCGGCGAATGGTCAGCCAGCCGGGGCAAGCAGGGCGACACGCCTTTTGTGCTGCTGGCCCAGCAAAGTCTTTTTGATAACACCCGCGCCCCTGAAGGCAAGCATACCGCCTGGGCTTATTGCCACGTACCTAACGGCGCCACGCAGGATATGACCGCAATTATTGAAAAGCAGGTAGAGCGTTTTGCCCCCGGATTTAAGGACCACATACTGGCTAAACATACCCTAAACACCGCGCAAATGGAAGCGCACAATCATAATTACATTGGCGGTGACATTAATGGTGGAATGATGGATATTAGCCAATTATTTACCAGGCCGGCCTTGCGTTGGTCGCCTTATAAAACGTCGGCTAAGGGTTTATATATCTGTTCGTCTTCGACACCGCCGGGTGGGGGCGTGCACGGTATGTGTGGTTATAACGCCGCAAAAAGGGCTTTGAAAGACGTGTTTAACATTAACGTCGCCTTGTAATCGATGGTCTGCCCTTAAAGGCAATTTTCTTTATTTCCACGCATTAATTATTTTTTATTGGACGCTTTGCCATCCGCTGGTGTAGGCAAAAACATACGTAGTTGGGCTTTTCCCATACTTGAAAACTTCATGGCACAGTTTTTATTTCTTAAGATTATATATCAGCCAATATGAAAAACACAAACTTATTGTTAAAAGTCTTAGACATCGAACTGAAAAAACTATTGTCAGAAGACATCAAACGGTTCAGAAATAAACAACAAGTTAGCGGAGCCGTTAATCGGGAAATGATTAAAAAGGCAGCCTAAACAATAGCTCAACAAACAAGCAAGAGCTGTAGCCGGTGCTTTTTGTTGTTACTGATAAACGCCAATGAATGATATGAAAAGATTTGAAGAAAATGCATCTGTAGTATACACAGATAACGAAGGTAAGCAGATTGATACTTTCGTGATTTTTGCTACCGATGCCGAAACCGGGCTGACACACATTAACCACAAGAATCTGAGGGTTCCGCTTGACAGGCTGAGACTGCACGAGAAAACGGTAGGCAAATACCACTTACCGATAGCGGATGCATTCAGCTTTGAAATATTTAAGAAGTTACGAGACAAATATGCAGCGCTGGACAGCCGTCCAAAGCCAGAGGTTTTGAAGCCGGAAGTCGCGCCATTAATGCTATTGGCAACCGCCTCTTAAAAGAGCCGGTTTAAACTTTACGAATTAAACCCTTCGTGGCGCTAAGCTGCGGAGGGTTTTTTGTGTCAATTATATCTTACTCCACCTTGTAATGATACACCTGCCTGCCTAACTCGCCCTCGGCGTTGATACCCTCAACTACCACGCGGTAAGTTCCCGGCCCGTCGGCATTAAAAAAGTCGAGGGTGGCTTTGCCGTTAGCATCGGTGTTTACATAGGGGTTCCAATAAATGGTGGTACGCAGATCGGGCTTGGTGGCATCGTTGGGCCGGTCATAACGGGGTGAGTAAAACTGCCGTACGCTGTTATATCCTTTGGGCGAAATGTTGGTGATGTTAGGGTTGTAGTGACGTTTACGCAATGCTGTTGGTTTGGTAAGGATATTTAAATAGCCTCCTACGCTTTCGTCATTTCCCTGGCGTAAATAGTTTAGCATGGCATAATTGGTTCTAACTATCTCTATTTTAGCAATCTCATCAAGATCGATATCTTCAATACTGGAAAAGCTTGAATTGCCTCCATTAAAATAAACTCCTATTTGCTTGTGTGGCGGGCGAA
>DATCXS010000073.1:0-5943 GCA_036565645.1 Mucilaginibacter sp. | reverse complement strand
AGCCCCGCATATTAATTTCCGCCTGATCAACCCGCCGACATGGTCGCTTGCAGTAGAAATGATCATGGCTTTTTTTATCCCGTTTTTTATGCTGATCGCGTCGCGCTGCCACCTAATTGTCAATGCCGCGATATTTATACTGCTTTCCTATTGGTCGTACACCAGCCATACCTATGTTACTTTTCATGCAGGGATCTTTTATCTCGGCGTAGTTTTGGCAAAACACAGAAAGCCGGTTATCAATACCATAAGGCTTTGGCCCACAACTATTAAAATATTGCTGGCCCTGGCAGCACTGGTTTTGTATAATGCGGGCATGCAATTTTCAAATCTGCGTGCATCTGCATACTATGTCATATTTATTTATTGCCTGCCGGCAATAGGCGGCGCTGTGATAATTGTCTTAGTGCTTGCAAGTAACAGGCTATCTGATTTCTTTAAACAACGCCCGTTTGTTTTCATGGGAACGATAAGTTATAGTTTTTACCTGATTCATTTCCCGATTTTATTAACCTTATCGTCAATCATGATAAGTTGGTCAGGGTCATATTTGGCTGTGGTGGCCGGGCTTTTCTTAACCATTGCAACAAGTTATACAGCAATGCTATTTATTGAGCGTCCTTTTCAAGCTATAGCATCACGACTAGTTAAAATGCATCGGTTTTTTAATAGCATTAATCTCAAAATTTAATTGGCTTAAATTGCCGCCAAAGTTTGATTTTTTAAATAAATCTGTAAATTCGGAACTCCTGTTCAGGAACAAACCAATTTTAAATTATGGGAAATCAAGACAACAATCGCCGCAGTTTTATTAAAAATGCATCAATAGGCACTATTGCTGCTATCAGTATTCCGCAAATTGTATCGGCGGCTTTGGCGGCTGCGCCAAAAGGAAGAAAAGTAAGTATTGACGAGGGCGATGTGATCTTGTTCCAGGGAGATTCTATAACCGACGCCGGTCGCAACAACCGTAATGCATTCACGCCAAACAACGCAGGTGCATTAGGCAATGGCTATGCCATGATTGCTGCCAGTCAATTATTACTGCAAAATCCGGGTAAAGACCTGAAAATTTACAATAAAGGTATTAGCGGCAACAAAGTTTATCAGCTGGCCGAACGCTGGGATGCCGATACGCTGGCTATCAAACCAAATATCCTGAGCATCCACATAGGTGTAAACGATTACTGGCATACACTCACCAACGGCTACAAGGGCACTATTGATAATTATATTGGAGATTACAAAAAACTTTTAGATCGTACCAAAGAGGCTTTACCTAATGTGAAGCTCATTATTTGCGAACCATTTGGTGTACTGGGTGTAAGATCAGTGACCGATGCCTGGTATCCAACTTTTAACCAATTCAAAAAGGCAGCCCGGGACATTGCCGACCAATATAACGCGCCGTTTGTACCCTATCAGGCAGCCTTTGACAAGGCCATAACCCAGGCCCCGCCAGCTTATTGGACCGGCGACGGCGTACATCCGTCAGTAGCAGGCGCAGCCCTGATGGCACATACCTGGCTGGAAGCAGTGAAAGGATAAAAGATTGGTTATTGAAGATTAAAGATTGGTTTGATGTCTGATCTTCAATCTTTAAAAGCCAATTTTATATTCCCAATTTTTAATCTTCAATAACCAATCTTTGCTTTCAAGCGCCAAGCAAAAAACGTATCTTTGCGCGCAAATGATTGCTATAAATAACCTTACGTTCGAGATTGGTGCGCGGGCATTGTATGACGAAGCCAACTGGCATATTAAACCGGGAGAAAAAATTGGCCTTATTGGCGCTAACGGAACCGGAAAAACTACCCTCTTAAAAATTATTACCGGCGAATATACCCCTACATCGGGTACCATATCAATGGCTAAGGACCTGACAATGGGTTACCTTAACCAGGATCTGTTGTCTTATTCGTCCGACAAAAATATTGTGCATGTGGCTATGGAGGCGTTTGAGCGCCAGAATCAATTGCATGACGAGATCGAGGCTTTGCTTAAAAAGCTGGAAACAGATTATACCGAGGACCTGATCCACAAGCTAAGCGACAAGCAATCAGAATTTGAAGCCCTTGACGGTTATAATATCGAATACAAAGCGCATGAGATTTTAGCCGGTCTGGGTTTCAGCGAAGCCGATTGCCATCGCAAGCTAAGCACCTTTTCGGGTGGGTGGCGCATGCGGGTGATGTTGGCTAAGATCCTGCTGCAGGCACCCGATATCCTATTGCTGGATGAGCCTACCAACCACTTAGACTTACCGTCGATACAATGGCTGGAAGATTATTTGAAAGCATTTACCGGCGCTATTATCATTGTATCGCACGATAGATGGTTTTTAGATAAGGTAATTAACCGTACGGTCGAGTCGCGCAAAGGTAAGCTGAATGTTTATGCAGGTAATTATACTTTTTACCTGGAAGAAAAAGCCTTACGTGCCGAGATACAGCGCGGCGAGTTTAAAAATCAGCAATCAAAAATAAAACAGGAAGAGCGTTTGATTGAGCGTTTTCGTGCCAAGGCTTCTAAAGCAAAAATGGCACAGTCACGTATCAAAATGCTGGATAAAATGGAGCGTGTGGATGATGTGGATGATGATAACCCGGAGGTTAACTTCAGCTTCAAATTCAGCAGGCAATCTGGCAGGCACGTGGTAACCTTAGAGCATATTACCAAAAAATACCCGGCGATTGATATTCTGGACGATGCCGAGGCAATTATTGAAAAAGGCGATAAAATTGCCTTGATAGGTGCTAATGGTCGTGGTAAATCAACCTTGCTGCGTATTATTGCCGGTGCCGATAAGGAATTTGAAGGTAAAGCAATAACGGGCCATAATGTTACGCAGACTTTCTTTGCGCAGCACCAACTGGAGAGCTTGCACCTGGAGAACCAGATATTGCAGGAACTGCAGGCATTTGCTCCAAAACACACGGACACCGAGCTGCGTTCCATCTTAGGATCATTCCTGTTTACCGGCGATGACGTGTTTAAGAAGATCAAGGTACTTTCGGGCGGCGAGAAGTCGCGCGTGGCTTTAGCCAAAGCATTAACGGCTGATGCCAATTTCCTGGTACTGGATGAGCCTACCAATCACCTGGATATGGCGTCGGTTAATATATTGATCCAGGCGCTGCAACAGTATGAAGGTACGGTGATCGTTGTATCTCACGACCGCTATTTCCTGGATAATGTGGCCAACAAGATCTGGTTTATCGAAGATCAAAAGATCAAAGAATACCCGGGCACTTATGCCGAATATGATGAATGGCTGGCTAAACGTAAAGTAGAACCCAAAGCTGCTGCACCGGCCCCACAGCCAAAAAAAGAAGAGAAAAAGCCGGAACCTGTTAAACAGCAACCGTCAGATAACAAACATCAGCAATTAAAGAAAATGAACCAGGATCTTTCAAAAATGGAAGAGCAGGTTTCAGTTTTAGAAAAAGCGGTGAAGGACCTGGAAGCTAAACTGGCCGACGACAAAATTTACAACGACGCTAACAAGCTAAAAGAAACTAATACCACTTACACCCAAAAGCAGGCCGAGCTAAAGCAGACGCAGCAGCAATGGGAAGAACTGGCCGGGCAGATCATGGAGTTGGAAGCGTAAAAAATCTTGTTTTACTTCAGATGTTTCGCCTCATTTGGTCAAAAGCCAAAAGCAACGTAACCCATAATTTGTAGTTGGTTATTACTTTCTACAGGATTTTTGTTTTGTTCCAAAGTATTTTCCTGTATTTTGGTGATTTTGAATTGATTAACAAAATATCGTGTTTCACTTTCTTTGGCCGGGAGTGTTTATTTTCACGATATTGCTACACAAATAACCACCATGACAGACTTCAAATTAGAAGCAGCCAAAGCGGCCCTTCAGTTCGTCAAACCCGGACAAACCATAGGCGTAGGCGCAGGCTCCACTATTGCTAATTTGCTTGCATTAATAGCCGCAGATAAAGACCTGGCGGCCTCGCTAACTTTTGCAACATCATCCTTCAAAACTGCACAACTAATATTACAATGTAACTTCCTTTTACTGGGCAGTGAGCATGTCAAACACATCGATATTTATTTTGATGGCTGTGACCAGTTTGATGCGCAGCTCAACGCGCTGAAATGCGGCGGCGGAATCCATACCTCCGAAAAGATCATGGCCAGCCTGGCGGGCGAGTTTATTTTAATCGGCGATGCTTCAAAATCTGTCGAAAAGCTGGATACTACTTATCCACTGGTATTGGAAGTGCTGCCAACCGGCCTGCAATTGGTCTATCAATGGTTAAATAAAAACACCCCAACGGCAAAAACAACCATGCGCATGAGCACCCAAAAAGACGGCGCGGTAATTACTGAAAACGGTAATTACCTGCTGGACATTTACTTTGCCGAAGCTATGCCGATAGATAAAATGAACGCCGTAAAAATGGTTCCGGGAGTAGTTGAGCATTCGTTATTTGTGGGCCTGGCATCGAAAGCAGTTGTTGCGGGCGAAGATGGGGTAAAGATTTTGAAGCCAGCCCTTTAAACCCGTTTGTCATTTCTCACTTGTTCCTCGTTGTAAATGACATAATTGTTTATCCAATCATCCATCCCACACCCAATTGTAACCAAACAATTACGTTACATACGCTATAATTTTCATAGTATTGATATACCAAACAAACAACCAATTAATTGCATTAAGGTATCACTGTTATGAAACTAAAACATACTCTTTTAGCATTTTGCATACTGAGCAGCCCGGCTTTTGCCCAACACAAATCGGTTAAGGCTACTGCAAACACCGTTAAATCGCCTGCCGACTATGTCGACCTTTATATCGGTTCCATCAATCCTAAAACGCGCAGCACTTCGCCTGTTATTAAGGCTCCGGGTGGTAACATCAGCATTTTCCCGACATTCAATCCCGCCATCGAGGATCTTTATCTATCTGATAAGATCTTTGGTTTCCCGCTGGGTTTTGGCAACCTGATGGTGAGCAGCGGCGAGCTGAAAAAAAGCTCCCGCGAAAACGCATCTCATTTTGACCATGATCTGGAAACCGCTACACCATACTATTACCAGGCTTTATTGGAAGACCCCAATATCAACACAGAATACACCATGACTGACAATGCGGCTGTCTTCCGCTTTACCATTCCCGCCCATCAGGCTACCAACCTGTTGTTGTCTGGCAATAGTGCAATTGAGGTGAAAAATGAAAAGATATTGCAGGGATCGGGTGCTGCTTTTGGCAGACGCGGCGGTCCGCAAGAGAAAAGATATTTTTATGCCGAGGTGAGCAAACCGGCATCAACGCACGGCGATTGGAAAGAAGAAGCACCAGCGGGCGGTGGGCGTAACCGGCGCGGTGGCGGTGGCAGCACCGGCACCTATTTGAGTTGGACCGCATTTGCGCAGCCGCAAACTTTAGAATTCAGGTTTGCTATCTCGAACATCAGTATTGAGGACGCCAAAGCGACATTAGCAAAAGAAATTGGCAGATCAACCTTTGACCAGGTAAAAAATAAACTGAAGAACCGCTGGAATGCAGAGCTGAACCTGATCAAGATTAAAGGCGGTACTGAACGTCAACGCGGCATCTTCTACAGTACACTTTATCGCACCCGCGCTTTACGCATGGGTAACGTTTGGGATACTTACCGCAGCGCGTATGCCCTGCAGGATCTGATCGAGCCAAAAGAATCAGTAAAAGCTATTAATAATTTTATCAAGGCTTATGAAGAAACCGGCTGGCTGCCAAGCTCTGGCGCTATGATCGGGAATCACTCAACCTCAGTCATTGTGGAGGCTTATCTGAAAGGCCTGCGTGGTTTTGATATTGAGAAAGCTTATGCAGGTATGCGCAAAAACGCTATGGAAGCTACCATGATACCCTGGAAAGACGGCCCCGGTACTACCGAGCTGGAAAGATGTTATTATGAAAAAGGATTCTATCCGGCATTG
>DATCXS010000112.1:0-4247 GCA_036565645.1 Mucilaginibacter sp. | reverse complement strand
TACTATGGCTTTATCAAAATCATACGTCAGGCCAACTTCGGCAGCCATTTGGGTTACCTGGTCGTTCAGCTGCTTGGCGTGGTCAATAGTGATGCCTTTGATGTCGGCCAGGTATTGATTGATATTGATAGTTGGGTCGGTAACCAGGTTTGGGTTAAGCTGAAAGCTTTTCCATTCAACCTCGACTTCGTTTTTATATTCAAATTGCTCAAGGGCCTGCTCAAACCGGCGTTTGCCAATGTAGCAGAAGGGACACATTACGTCGCTCCAGATCTGTATCTTCATGCTGCAAAGTTACCATGCCGTTTTTAAGGCATGGTAACGGTAAAGTAAAATAAAGATGCTACTGTCAGTGTCGCTCTCAACCAGTTTCATGCCGCATTTGGCTGGTGCTGTAATTTCTTTCCTGTCAGTTTTTTGCAAATGAGTAACTAAGGCCCAGGGCCAGCGTTCGGGGCGGCGCTGCATTGTACGTGTCGCCGTACGGGTTGCCGGTTACGGTGGTGGCGTATAATTTATTGTTAATGTTCATGGCATTCAGCCAGATGCCCGTGCCTTTCAATGCCCCGCCTTTTACATCGTAACCCAAGCGCAGGTTATAAACATTGTAGCCTGAATAAGTTTTGGTATTAGCCGGATTGGTAAAATATTGGTCAATGTGCTGCCATTCGCCTGCTATTCTGAAACCGGGCAGGTAATAAGGCTTGTAGGTCAATTCAGCGTTTGCTATCCAGGCCGGGGCGTTGTTCATGCGTTTGCCGTTGTAGCTAATGGTATAGCTGGTGTTGGTGGCGTAGTTGGTAGCTACCTCGCTATAATCGATATAAGTATGTCTGGCATTGGTGCCGCTAAACCTGAAGCTCAGGTCGCTCACAGGCGCGTAAGTCACCGAATATTCGATTCCGCGATGGCGGGTAGCGCCGGTGTTTTGATTTTGGGTGGTATTATCAGGCAGTAACTGATTAATGATCTCATGGTGACCTTCCAGATCATACAGGCTTACTTCGATATACATTTTCTTGTCTAACGCCGATAGCCAGCCGCCTATTTCGTAGTTATTAAAGGTGGCCTGTTTTAACGGTGTTAACTGGCGCGCGCTATACAAATCACCGGTTTCGGGTGGTTGAAAGCCTACGCTGTAATTGGCGTATAAGCCTTTATTATGGCCCAGGTCATAGGTCAGGCCCAGCTTGGGAGCTACAATGTTGAAATCATTAGTCTCGCGCTGTTTGTATTTGGTCACGGTGGTCAATTTGTTTCTGAAGTTGTAATGCACGCGGTCATAACGCAAACCGGCTACTATGCGCAGCGGGTCGATTGGGTTTATTTCATACTGCGTGTAAGCTGCCGTATTAAACAGCTTGATAGTGTAATTATCAATGTAAGTACCGGTATTAACAAAGCCGGTGTAGTAGTTATTAGCGACATCTTTTGTGATATTCAGATACTGCGCGTAATATGAGCTTGGGCTGTCGTCCACATATAAACCGGTAATCAGCCTTGAGTTAAGGAAATTAAAATTGCTGCGGTGCTGTGCCAGCAAACCAAAGCTATGAAAACGCTGGTCGTTCACCTGGCCGTTGCTGCTCAGGTAGTTTCCTGATGCATCGCGCACATCGGCAATATAATAGCTCGGCAACTGTGCAGTCGAGTTATCACGATAGAAGGCAGTGACAAAGGTGTTGTTCTTTTTGTTCCAGGCATGCTCCAGTTTGGCGCTGGCTCTGAAGGCCCAAACCTTGCGATAAGTAAACCGCTGATTGGCGCCATAGCTGCGGCTGTAAAAGTGTGCGCTGTCCAGGCTGCCGGGGGTTTGTGTATTCAGGTAATTATAAGCAGCACCAGCGGTTATTTTGGTGCGGGCATTAACTGCGTAGGTTGATTTAAAGTTGATAGAGTGTTTATCAAAATCAGAATGATCCTGCCAGCCGTTTTTCAGATGGGTGGTATATCCGCCAACATATAAGCCAAACTTGCCCGAGGTAAACCCGGCATCGGCATCCAGTCTGCGGTAATTGTGGTTGTCGCCTTGCAGGCTGATATGACCCGAAGGCACAGCCGGTGGGTTTTGGGTGATAAAATTCACGGCCCCGCCAATAGCGTTGCTGCCGTACAATGACGATGCCGGGCCTTTAATCACTTCGATATTTTTTACACCGCTCATGTTAATCTCATACAGCGAGTTATGGTTAAATATCCCCGTAGGGCGTATGGGTAAAC
Source organism: Mucilaginibacter sp. (assembly GCA_036565645.1). Classification (GTDB taxonomy): domain Bacteria; phylum Bacteroidota; class Bacteroidia; order Sphingobacteriales; family Sphingobacteriaceae; genus Mucilaginibacter. Next base: position 2,027 of record DATCXS010000112.1, on the reverse strand, counting down.
CGTCTTCCATATACAAGTACAATGCGTTGTAAGTGATAGGCTGGCGTATGGCCATAGTGTGCTGCTCGTTACCCAGGTCGACCATGTAAACGCCGGCTGTTTTGTTTAGCAACTGGTACAATGCCGTTGCTTTAGTATCCCTGATCTGGACAGCGCTTATCTTGCTGATGGCAATAGGAGCGTCCTGCCGCGCCTCGCCTTCGCGACTGGCCGATACAACAACCGGTTGAAGATCGACAGTTGATGGTGTTAGTTCAATTATGGTATTTGCAGCAGAAAAGCTCACTGTTTTTGTGGTATAGCCAATTAAGCTAACATGTAGGGTGGTTGTGCCTGTTGCGATATTGAACCGGCCGCCGGCGTTTGTTTTCAGGGCGATGCTGTTATCGTTGCTGATAGCCGCACCTGCTAAAGGTTCGTGCGTAATGGCATCGGTTACGGTGCCGGTTATGGTTTGGCCAAATGCTGTGGCTGTAAATAAGCTAACTAAAAAATATAGGAAATATTTTTTCATGTGGATATATAGTCAGGAAGCTTCAGGAAAATCGCTTGAATACAGGCTTAACAATGAGTTTAGACTCATTGCTGTTGTTTTAAAAGCGATGCCCTTGAGATAGCTCCCGAATTAAGAAATTGATTGAGTTGCGACAGTATATGTTTAAATAACAGAACACACCTATGGCGTACATCGTCATCATCAAACAATAAACTGTAAAAAGAGATAATTAACCCAACTGAGGCGGGCGGAACACAAAGCCGCTATAAGCTATACCCTGCGGACTTCTATACGGAGTAGAAATGGTATCCAGTAATTGCGTGTGAAATATTACGTCGAACGTAGCCAGAAAAAACACTTCCTGGAAAAGATTTTTTTGTGATTGGCGGGTATCGCTTTTCTCGGTATCCTGCGCGGCTTTGATCTTTTTCATGAAGTAGCAATGCCCGTCGCAATGCAGCCAGGGCTTATCGCGGTTTTCGCAAAGGTTGGCAGCAATATATTTTTTGTTAAGCTCAAAACCGGCATAAATAAAGTACCGGGACAGGTTTACCGAAACCAGTGCCAGTAACAATACTATTGCAGTTAACTTTTTGAGCATGCTGCCGCAAAGGTAAAGGCTAAGTGCTTTAAAAGCAATAATTAAAATTAATTAGAGATGGATGGAATGCCAGGAGGCACTTACGGAGCCAACACCCTGCTTTTTTGAGGCTATAAACAGGTTGACTTCTATGGGGTCGTCTTGTTAGCCCCCCTAATCCGATAGCTATCGGGTTAGGGGGGGCTTAAACGCTTAACTTAATGTTGCTTTACTTTGCAGCGGGTACCCTGGTCAGCTTTGAGCGCAGTTTATCGCCACTCAAATTTGCAATCACAATAACCGAATCGCCATAATATTTGCCGGTGCTTTGTACAGCCTCGCCATTAACATCAACCTTGAAAGTAAAGTCGTTGTCGTTGGTTATTTTGCCATCGTAAATTTTCAGATCGTCTTGCGGGGTTTGTACTAAGCCGGTTAATTTATCGCCGTCAACTTTAAAAGTGTAAGTAAGCGGTACTTCATTACCGTCGTTAGTAATAATGGAGCCTTTCCATTTTCCGGTCAGGTCTGTAATGGCTGCAAAGCAAGCCAGCACGGTGCTAAATAACAATGCGGCGGTCAGGATTTTTCTTTTCATGATTTTGGGTTATAATTCAACTAAAATTATAATAATCTTTTAGTAAAAGAAAATATAATTACAGAACCGTGGAAATCGCTTCTAAAGATCTGACTACCTTAATTTTAGCTAAAAGCCGGTATGCTTGATGCTGTTTTTCCACCCCGTAAATGGGACGGCAATGAATTAAAGTGATGTTAAAGGTGCATTTCATTGCCGTTTGGCTTTAGCCAACGGTTTAAAGGGAACAATAGGATGGCTTTAGAAAAATTTCCAAATTGAATTTTTAAAAGCGATTTCCCAGAATTACGGAACCCGGTAATAATAGATTGGAGAGAATACACCCTCGCTTACCGTGTAAAATCCTTTACCAT
>DATCXS010000370.1:0-2312 GCA_036565645.1 Mucilaginibacter sp. | reverse complement strand
AAACGAGCCGGCTTGCCACATCAGCTATTATGAAGCCTATGCTTATGCAAGCTGGAAAGGCCTGCGCCTGCCAACCGAGTTTGAGTGGGAAGCTGCTGCAGCTAAATTTGACTGGGGCAAAGCCTGGGAGTGGACAGAAAGCTCTTACCTGCCATACCCGGGATTTGTCAAAGCGCCCGGGGCAATAGGCGAATACAATGGTAAGTTTATGGTGAACCAGAAAGTATTGAGAGGCGCGTCAGAGGTTACACCGCCGGGGCATAGCCGTATAACTTACCGCAATTTTTTTCAGACCAACTTACGCTGGCAGTTTACTGGCATAAGGCTTGCTAAATAATAATCCAAACCATTTACCTATATGAACCAATCTGCCGTGCAAACCAAAACAAGGCAAGCCTCAAAAAGTAAAACCGATACGTTTTATGCTGATGTGATAAAGGGCCTGCGCTCAACGCCAAAACGCTTACAGTCTAAATATTTTTATGATGCCGCGGGCGATAAGATATTTCAGGAACTTATGGAGTGTCCTGAATATTACCCGACTAAATGCGAGCTGGATATATTCGCCAATAAAACGACAGAACTGGCTAAAACCATTATCGGCGAGAGCGATGCCTTTGATTTGATTGAACTGGGTGCGGGAGATGCCACTAAATCATCTTACCTATTAAAATATTTGCAGCAAGAGAAGGTTAATTTTACCTATCTGCCTATTGATATATCTGCCAATACCATCAATTACCTGACGGTGAAACTCCCCCTGGCTATACCCGGCCTAAAAATGCAGGGCCTGAACGGCGAGTATTTTGAAATGTTGAAGAAGGCTGCATCGATATCTAAGCGCCGAAAAGTGGTTTTATTTATGGGGTCGAATATTGGCAATATGCCGGTTAATGAAGCTACTGCATTTTGTGCCGAACTACGTAAGCATTTATCGCCGGGCGATATGGCGCTGATTGGGTTTGATCTTAAAAAATCGCCCAAAACTATACTGAATGCTTATAGCGATTCAAAGGGTATTACCAAAAGGTTTAATCTGAACCTGCTGAAACGTATCAACCGCGAACTGGGTGCTGATTTTAATATTAGCCAGTTTGATCATTATGCTACCTACGATCCGGAAACCGGCGCCTGCAAAAGTTATTTAATTAGCCTGCAAGATCAATTGGTGCATATTGGCAAAGAAACCATACGCTTTATCAAGGATGAATATATTTATATGGAGATATCGCAAAAATTCATGGTTATGCAAACCGACCAAATGGCGGCGAATACAGGTTTCAAGCCCGTCGACAGGCTGTTTGACAGCAAGAAATGGTTTATGGATGCAATATGGGTAGCTGAATAATTATTGAGCTGCGTAAACCACAGGAGCTTCGACATGCTTAGGCTGAGCCTTTATTTTGCCGAAATGCGGACAACCGCAATCCTTTTTAAATATACTGCATGATGTAGCGCTTAACAGCACCGCAAGGCCGAACATGATAAATCTACTTTTGAACATATTTTTCTATTGCTCCAATATACTAAGATACAAACATTGCGATATATGCGGTAAACTTCGCTTTCAAAAACGCAGGTTTGCCGGTTAACGTATCTGTTCCGCAAAATGTTACAAAACAAATAAGGCTCACTTATATGGTGAGCCTTATTTGTTTTGTTTTTATGATAATTATGCACCTACCAGCGCTTTGTAATCATCAGCAGATAACAAACCATCTGCATCAGCAGCGTTGGCAACGGTAATTTTTACCATCCAGCCTTCGCCGTATGGGTCAGAGTTTACCAGTTCAGGCTGGCTGTCTAAAGCTTTATTAATTTCGGTAACAGTGCCGGTAACCGGCATGAACAAGTCAGATACTGTTTTTACTGCCTCAACTGTACCGAATACTTCTTCCTTACTTACTTCTTTACCCACGGTGTTAACATCTACGTAAACAATGTCACCTAATTCGCCCTGGGCAAATTCGGTGATACCTATGGTAGCAACGTTACCGTCTAATTTAACCCATTCGTGGTCTTTAGTATATTTAAGTTCAGCAGGAAAATTCATTTGTCGTTGTTTTTTATCCAAAAATAATAAAAGTTTACGCATCGGCGCATAATTCGGCTAAGAATTGTATTTTTAGTAAAAATCAAACCCTGCATTCGGAACAGGATTTGCTTCCAATTGGTTAAAACCTGGTTATGAATAAAAAACTGTTGCTGTTGCTTGCTCTGCTTACAGCCTGTATGCTACAGGCCTGCCATGGCAATAGTATCCAGACTAATAGCGACGATGAAGATGATGATACGGTGACGGCCAACGTCGA
>DATCXS010000044.1:0-4319 GCA_036565645.1 Mucilaginibacter sp. | reverse complement strand
AGGTGATATTTTTACAGCTAAGTCTTATTATCATGAAAGTGCTATAAAGTGGGAAATGATGCATGAGAAACTGAATTGTTCAGGAGATTCTTGTCTTGCTTCACAGCTTAATATTGCTGCCTATTCAACTTTTCTCCTTATAGATGTTAAAGGAAACATTTTGTTTAATCAATCTGGAACCAATGCTATGGAAGCGCTGAGAGTAAAGCTAGAAGAACATTAATAATTGTTTAATTTCTTCTTTAAAGAGCCCTCTAGTTTCGTCTTTTAGACCTGTTTGAGTGCAGGGAGGAAGTGAAGGTCGATTTATGAATGGTGTACCGAAGCAGGTATCTTTTACACCTGCATCTTTTATGAATGGTTATCGGTTGCTGAAAGCCCGAATTAGGCCTTTTGTTGGTTAAACTTATGTTGAATAGTGCGAATTAGGAAGTCTCTACTTTTTGTATACTTAAATAAAGCAAATACAACTTATGTGCAATCCTTTTCAATAGTTAATTGATAGTATGAACGGCCAGACCAAGGGCGATTCCTATTTTAAGCCAGCTTAAAAAATCTATATGCAAGTCAAACTATTTTCCCGGTTTCTCAAATGCGGTTTTCTATTATTCCCAATCTTTTCTTCCATCGTTTGTAATGCCCAGGTGGCATATCTGAATATCACATCAAATTTATTACATACCGGAACCTTTCCAAAACCTGTTTCACAAATTATCAATAAATCCTGGTGCCATACATAAAATCCAAAGCCGGTTAACGATGAGATTAAGATTTTTATAAATCATAGTGATTTTCTACTATACTGATATACCGCAAGATCATTATCCCCAGTTTTTTACTGCTACCATTCTTGGATGAAAGCATTTACTAAAACCTGTAAAATATAAAGAGGTTATTGCTTTACACAATAACCATTTCACCCAGCCCAAGTGCAGCAAGATGTATTTTTATAAATGTTCCCGGGATATAACATCGATATCACATATCTTATAAGGAATGAGTTATTATTGGGTTATTACTGGGTTATCTCTGGGTTATGTGTCTTATATCATAAATTAGCGAGTTGCTTGCAAAGCAAAAAGCTGCCACTCGTGGCAGCTTTTTGCATATAGGGCAATAAACTTATTGTTTTACGATCTTTTTAGTGGTGCCATCTGCCAGCTTCAGCAGGTAAATACCCGGAGCATATCCTTTCAGGGAAATTGGAATGCTCAGGCTGCTCAGCATCAGGCTTTGCAGGCTCTTTCCCGCGGCATCAAAGAGCAGTGCTTCGGTATTGAGCAGGTGGCTGCTTACAGTAAGGGTTACTACGTCTTTAGCCGGATTAGGTATCAGTGTGGTTTCCACCAGCAGACCATTTACAGACAGGGTCACTATTTTAGAATAACCGGCGCGACCATCATTATCCGTTTGAAGAATACGGTACCAGGCTTTGCTGGACAGTTTAGTGCCTTCGCCAAATGTATAGGTGTTCGTGCCATCGCCTTTGCTGGGTACCCGCCCGATAGCGGTAAACCTTGCTGCATCCATGCTTTTTTCTACCGTGTAGTTTGCTACATTCACTTCAGCCACCTTCCAGGTAAGATCCGCTTTCTGATACGCGTTCAGGCTGCCGCCCACGTTCATCCACTGCAGGGGCAACGCCGTTTGCACCGTTTTTACAAAATAGCCGCCAAAGCCGGCGCCGTCAAAGCTCACCTCCCAGCGCGAAGCCGTAGCGTTCCAGCTAACGGCCGGTGCAAAGGTAACTGCCGGGTAGGTAGTGATAGGGTAGCTGCCGGGCAACCCGTTACCGTTGGAAGAAGTGCCGGTGCGTTGTTCGATGCGCAGGTTGGAAATGCCGGTGGCATCACCCGAGCCGGTGGGTAACTTAGTGCCGTTCACAGCATTGAAATCATCAAAATCACTTTGAGTGAAGTACAGCGTTACCGTGCCGGTAGTGGTAGCAAAATTGCTTGCCGGTGCAATCTCGTAGTGACGCTTCACGTACTGTGCGGGTTGTGTGGCTTCTATCCACACTTTGGCAGTTACGCCGCCTGATACCGGTGAAGCGCCTGCACTGGTGAGTGCCAGCACTTCGCTTACGCAATTGCTGTAGTGAATGGTGCCCGACTGAGTGGCATAAGAGGCGGTATTAGCAGCCGGGATCGCGTCAAGCGCTGCGATGCCGTTAGCAGCTTCATAAGCGCCGATATCTACCGTGCCGATGCGGGGATTACCGGTAATATCGGTGCTTAAAACTGTAGCCGGGTCGCCGGCATCTATTGAAAGGCTGGCGCAGGTGGTGCGCAGGCCGTCATCTGCCGTGCGCCAGATGCCATCGGGACCAATAGGATCTGCTGCGTTTTGGTAGCTGGGTTCATAAATATTCTTGGAAAACTTACTACCCCAGTATTGGTTACTACCTGGACATGAATAGGTACAGCTAAAGTTTGAACCATTGCTCTGGGCTGTAAAATCTTGATAACCATTTATAAGGGCCGCATTTAATATCGTGTTCTTTACAACGATATCAGACAAGGCGGCGTAAAACATTCCATAGTCCACAGGAATAGTAGTATTGGTATTGCCGTACACCGTTGTGTTCGCCAGCGTTAGTCTTGAACCACCCACCAGAAATGGTGATTCGAGATTACCTGCCACCACGCAGTTGGTGAACGTAACCATTTCCTCATCCTGTACTACGGCCAGAACGGAGCCAGGACCGAAACCGTAATTATTATAAAAAACGCAGTTGGTGAAAGTGGACAAAGCGTTCCTGCCATCAACGCATACAGCACCTCCCATCCCGCTTCTGTTGTTTAAGAACACCATATTGTTGGCTGTAAGTGTAGCTCCTTTAAAATAAAGTCCGCCTCCTTGGTTGGAAAGAGAGCCCCCCTTTACCGTAAAGCCGTCGATATAAACCGAACCCGCTCCAACGTGATTGCTGCCGGTAGTGTTGTAATACAGCACCTGTTTGCTGTTGTCGCCGGTATTGGTAAAAGCAGCATCGCCTAGGTCATCCCCGTTCAGGTCGCCGCTCAGTATCGTAAGGTTATAGACCGTGTTTCGCTGGCTCAGCGCCGTTTCCGTACCGTTAAAACCACCGTATAATAATACACCATCCTTTAGGGTAATAACAGCATTTTGGTCCGATCCCGTGGTTGGCTTGTAGGTGCCTTTCGCTACCCAAACTGCATCGCCGCTGGCGGCCATATCAATACCGCTTTGCACGTATTTCCTGGCCGTAGCCCATGAAGTGCCTGCACCATTATCATCGGCACGGGTGCTGTCCACATAATAAGTGGTTTGAGCAGAAGCAGCGAGGGAGGCAAGGGTAAAGAACAAGACGAATAGAGATAGGCGGGAGCACCGCAGAAGAAAGGCAGTTAGTTTCATTTTTTTAGTTTAAACGAATCGCTGCCCAAGGGCACCGGTAGGATTGCTGTTTACAGAATGTATAAGGCGAATTAAGTACTTTAACTTAGTAAAGATACAGTATAAAAGAAGATATGTATACAAGTTGCTGGATGGGAAAAATGTTAATTCGTTTATGGATGCCAGTTATACTCCTTTTTTGAATCCCTTTATTATGCCTATGAATTTTGCCCATGTTTTCTTACTTTGCAAAATAACCCTGCCACCTCAACCCATTGAACCAAAACCCGGAACAACTTGCCCGTGATCTTATTGATGCAATGCTTATTGCCTCGGGGTGGATTATGCAATCAAAAAAAAATCTTAATCTCAATGCTGCTTCGGGTGTCGCCGTCAGGGAATACCAAACCGATATTGGCCCGGCCGATTATGTTTTGTTCGTTGATAAAAAACCGGTGGGTATTATTGAAGCCAAACGTGCTGAAGAAGGCGTGCACCTTACGATGCATGAAGATCAGAGCGAAGGCTACGCGGCCGCCAAACTCAAATATTTAAATAATGAAAAGCTTCCCTTTGTGTATGAAAGCACGGGCTAAGTAACAAGATTTACTGATTACAGGGATACCAAACCACGGAGCAGACCGGTGTTTACCTTTCATCGTCCGGAAACTTTTTTGGAATGGAGTAAACAGTACAAATCATTAAGAACAAGATTACATGATATACCCTTGTTGCCGGAAGATGGATTGCGTGATTGCCAGATAACGGCCATCAATAACCTGGAAAAATCTTTCAAAGATGCCCGGCCCAAAGCCTTGATCCAGATGGCTACCGCCTCGGGTAAAACTTTTACAGCCATTAGCATTATTCTTTTTCCAAATGAATTTGTAAACCGATACCAAGGGAAAATCTCCTTATATCTTGTACCCCTTCAGAAGGGCTATTAAAAAAGATTTTAT
>DATCXS010000473.1:0-22630 GCA_036565645.1 Mucilaginibacter sp. | reverse complement strand
CTCGTCTTCTTCTCCTTTTTCCATTTGGACTTTTTCAGTGCCCTCCAAATTGTCCGCGGCTCTTTTGTTTACCCTGTATGTTAAGGTTTAGAATCTTATGCCTGCACCAACAGCCTGACGCATTAAAGTAGCAGAGCCGCTTGACTGATCGGCCAAAACATTTGCTGAACCAAATTGCCAGTTATATTCAACAAAAAATTTCGTTTTGTCGTGTTTGTATGAAAGCGGGAATTGGATACCCAGGCCGGCATTTACACCTGCATCAGTACTGTTAAAATGGCTTTTGTAATCTTTATGATCGTAATCTTCGCTTGCGCTCATTAAAATGCCGATGTATGGGCCTACGTTTACGTACCAAAGTTTTTCTATGCCAATGTGCCAGGTAGCCAAAACCGGTATGGTCAAGTAGTTCATATTATAATTAACGTTAATTACTTGTTTACTACCATCGGCATAAATACCGTTGCCCCAGCCCTTTTTATCATAAATAGCTTCACCTTTAATGCTCCAGTGGTCCGCAATATAATATTCAGCATGAAAAGCAAAATTGGGTTCGATAAGGGCGCTGGTACTCGAGGCGTAATCTGCGTTTGAGACTATGTAAGAGCTATTTACGCCTACGCTTGCGCCAAAGGCAACCTGGCCCTTGTTTTGTGCTAGCGATGCCGAGTAAACTCCGGTTAAAACTAAAAGAGTGGTAAAAATTTTTTTCATTTTGTTATTGTTTGATTTAATAATGTGAGTGTATTTAATTGTAGCTTATAGCTTTGCAAATATATTTTTGTCAATAAAAACCCTTCAGAGATGTTAAGCGTGCTGCACCAATATTGGCTTGAATGTTAAATTGCCACTATAGTGTTGCGTATGTAGAGGGTATTGATAATTGTGACAAATTTTATTCATAATTGCTGACTTATAAGGTTGAACGAATATACTTTAACTTTTTTATCAACTCGAAAAAAATATTAAAATACTGACTTATAAGTAAGTATTCAATTCAATGCATGGATGGCAGGAGATAATATCAGTTGTAGCCTAAGTACCCGGAGGCTTAAGTAAGAGACTTATAATTACCCGCTCAAATCATAGGGATTTTTTTATTTTCGCGTTTCATTATCGAATAATTCAGCAGATGGACTATCAATTTAAGGATATAGAGCAAAAGTGGCAGCAGTTTTGGGCCGATAACCAAACCTTTAAAGCGCAGGATAAAAGCAGCAAACCCAAGTACTATGTACTTGATATGTTTCCTTACCCATCAGGCGCGGGTTTGCACGTTGGCCACCCGCTGGGTTATATTGCTTCAGATATTTTTGCACGCTATAAACGCCTTAAAGGTTTTAACGTATTACACCCTATGGGTTATGACTCGTTTGGTTTGCCCGCCGAGCAATATGCCATACAAACCGGTCAGCACCCGGCGGTAACTACCGAGGCTAACATTGCTACTTACCGTCGCCAGCTGGATCAGATAGGTTTCTCCTTCGACTGGAGTCGTGAGGTGCGCACCAGCTCGCCCGATTATTATAAGTGGACCCAGTGGATATTTATGCAGCTGTTTAACAGCTGGTACAATAAAGATGCAGACAGGGCGGAGTCTGTTGATAAGCTGGTTAAGCATTTCGAGCAGAACGGATCGGCTGGTATAAATGCCGTTTGCGATGAGGATATACTAACTTTTTCGGCAGACGAATGGAAAGCCAAAACCAATAATGAGCAGCAAGACGAACTATTAAAATATCGCTTAACCTACCTGCGCGAAAGCACGGTAAACTGGTGTCCGGCTTTAGGCACTGTATTGGCTAACGACGAGGTGAAAGACGGCTTTAGCGAGCGCGGCGGTTACCCGGTTGAGCAAAAGAAAATGATGCAGTGGAGCATGCGCATTACAGCCTACGCTGAGCGCTTGCTGCAGGGCCTGGACACCATAGACTGGCCCGAACCGCTAAAAGAAATGCAGCGTAACTGGATAGGTAAAAGCACAGGCGCAAGTGTGAGGTTTCCTTTGGAGAGTCAAGAGTCAGGAGCCAGGAGTCAGGATTTTATTGAAGTGTTTACAACACGCGTTGACACCATTTTTGGTGTGACATTTTTGGTAATTGCACCAGAGCATGAGTTAGTAGCTGAATTGACTACGCCTGAACAACGGAATGAGATTGAGGCATACATTGCTCAAACTAAAAAGAAATCGGAGTTGGACCGTATGGCCGATGCCAAGACCGTATCCGGCGCATTTACAGGCAGCTATGTGATTAACCCACTGAACAATGAACGGGTGCCTATCTATATTGCTGATTATGTTTTGGCTGGATATGGTACCGGTGCAGTAATGGCTGTGCCAAGTGGCGACCAACGTGACTTTTTATTTGCCAAACATTTTAATCTGCCGATCATCCCCATACTTGATACCCAAAATATTGTTGACGAAGCCGACCCGACTAAGGAAGGTAAATACATTAACTCACACTTTATCAACGGCCTGGGTTACAAAGAAGCTACCGCTGCCGTTGTTGCAAAACTGGAAGAACAGGGGTTGGGCAGGGCCAAAGTAAACTTCAGGATGCGCGATGCCATTTTTGGCCGCCAGCGTTACTGGGGCGAACCGGTGCCGGTTTATTTTAAAGACGGATTGCCTCACCTCATCAATGAGAGCGATTTGCCTTTGTTATTGCCTGAGATTGATAAATACTTACCAACCGAAACCGGAGAACCGCCGTTGGGAAGGGCAGAGGGATGGTTGTATAAGAGTCAAGAGTCAAGAGCCAAGAGTCAAGAGTCAAATAAGGAAATTGAGTCTTACCAGTACGAGTTAAGTACCATGCCGGGCTGGGCCGGCTCAAGTTGGTACTGGTACCGTTATATGGATGCTCAGAATGACAAAGCTTTTGCCTCTAAAGAAGCTATTGAATACTGGAAAGATGTCGATCTGTATATTGGTGGCAGTGAACACGCTACCGGCCACTTGCTTTACAGCCGTTTCTGGAATAAGTTTATGAAGGATTTGAACCTGGTGGTTGAAGAGGAGCCGTTTAAAAAGCTGATTAACCAGGGCATGATTCAGGGGCGCTCAAACTTTGTTTATCGATTGATTGATGAAGAGGGAAGAGGAATAAACACCTTTGTATCTCATGGTTTGATTGGCCAGCATAAAACATCGCCATTGCATGTTGACGTTAATATTGTGAATAATGATGTTTTAGACATCAAAAAATTCAGAGAATCAAGAACTGAATATAGCGACGCCACTTTTATTTTAGAGGACGGCTCTATCTCCTCCCCAACCGGGGGAGGTCGGGATGGGGCTTATATCTGTGGGCACGAAGTTGAAAAGATGTCAAAATCTAAATTCAACGTGGTTAATCCGGATGATCTGATTGCCCGTTACGGTGCCGATACCTTACGTATGTACGAGATGTTCCTTGGTCCGCTGGAGCAAAGCAAACCTTGGAATACCAATGGTATCGAGGGTGTATTCAAGTTCCTGCGCAAATTCTGGCGCTTGTTCCATAACGACGCGTGGGAGTTTAAGGTGTCTGATGCTGAACCTACCAAAGCAGAACTGAAATCGTTGCACAAGATCATCCGCAAGGTTGAAGAAGATATAGAGCGTTTCTCGTTCAATACCTCGGTATCAAGCTTTATGATCGCTATAAACGAATTAACCGATCTGAAATGCAACAGCCGCAAAATATTGCAGGATCTGGTGATCGTGCTATCACCCTACGCTCCGCATATTTGCGAGGAACTTTGGGTTTTATTAGGTAATGAAGCAGGCACATTGTCATATACTCCATATCCAAAATTCAATCCTGCCTTTTTGGTTGAGGACGAGTTTGCTTATCCTATTTCCATCAACGGTAAAACAAAAATGAACCTGAACATATCGCTAAGCCTTGAGCCAAAGGACATTGAAGCTTTTGTTTTGGCTAATGCCGACGTTCAGCGTTACCTTGATGGCAAACAGCCTAAAAAGGTTATTGTGGTTAAGGGGCGGATCGTTAATATGGTGGTATAAATTCAGCGTATCGGATTGCAAATCTGCAGTATCATAGTTCAGATTTATAATATTTAAAATCCGTTGTTAATGAGGATTTGCAATCATACCCGTATATTTCTGCGGATTGTAAATTTCAAAATGAGTGATCCACTTACTAACCTAAAAGTCAGAAAAAGTGATCCAAAGTGATCCACTTTAAGTATTATTAATCGTTAACTGATTGGTTATAAAGTAGTTGGTTTTTTTAGTTGATCCAACTGATACACATTCGCGCGGTGGATCATGCAGGCCGACATGCTGCTCTCGTCAAACGCATAGCCTATAGCTTACCGGGTCTTCATTTTTTTCTCGGCCGATTTCTTGAACTCGTAATCGCCGCCCAGTAGGTATCTGTTGGTCCGGATTTGCAATCCCGGACCTAATTTGAGGGGATTTGCAATCCCCTTTCACATCGCGAATGTCCGTCGGTTGGTCCGGATTTATAATCACGGACCAAATATAAGGGAGATTTGCAATCCCCTTTCCTTTCGCATTCACAAAGCCGAACACGTTTTGTAACATCTCCAACATAATTATGATAAATAGCAATAAAAGTACTGTTGTGTTGTAACATTTGAAGTAGTTTTGCGCCTAATTTCAAAAATCTACAAATGAAACGCACAATTCTACTTATTTCGATAATTTTTTCGGTTATTACCGCAAAGGCGCAATTTAGTGTCGGCGGCGTAGGCTCCTCTATAGTGGGCAAGATCTCCGGAACGGTTGTTGATTCAATTACTAAGAAACCGCTTGAGTATGGCACTATAACTGTATTCAGGCCCACCGGGAAATCGCCTGTAACCGGTATACTGAGCGATGACAAAGGGAGTTTTCAGATAAATAACGTCCATCCGGGTAAATACCGCCTCGAAATTAGTTTTGTAGGCTATCCAACTAAAATAATCAGGGGCATTGAAACCACGCCATCAAAACCTGATAACAATGTTGGCACTGTTGAAATTGCACAAAGCACCAAAGCTTTGAACGAGGTAACGGTTACCGGTACGGCTGCCCTGGTTGAGAACCGTATTGACAAAATAGTTTACAATGCAGAGAAAGATGTTACTGCAGGGGGCGGCAGCGCGACAGACATTTTGCAAAAAGTGCCGCTGGTAAATGTTGACATCAATGGTAATGTATCTGTACGCGGCGATGCCAACGTACGGGTGCTAATAAACGGCCGGCCGTCGGGCGCTACGTCGGCCAGTTTGGCTGACGTTTTAAAAGGCATCCCTGCCGACCAGATCAAGAGCGTCGAGGTAATTACTTCGCCATCTGCCAAATATGATGCAGAAGGATCGGCCGGTATTATCAACATCATCACCAAACAAAAAAATATATCGGGCATTAGCGGCGGTATAAGCGGTGGTGTTGGTACGCGCCAAAACAATGGTAACTTTAACCTTAACTATAACAAAAACAGGTTTAACCTAACCATGAATGTGGGTGGTAATGCTTCATGGCCGCAAACTTCAAATACCTATCAATCAACACAAATTGATACCGGTAATTTTCACTCGTTTAAAGAGAGCAGGGGCACCAGCCGTGTTTCACGTCATGCCATTATGGGTTCGGTAGCGGCCGGTTATGAATTTAACGCTTATAACAGCTTGAATACCAGTGTACGGCTTAACCAGGTTGAGTTTAATACCAACACTAATAGTGTAACAACCGGTAATAACCCTTTTAGCCTGCATTCGGTAGCGCACGCTGTACCAGCCAGCGGTTTTGACTGGAATATAGATTACGTGCATAAGTTTAAAAAAGAAGGCGAGGAACTGGACCTTTCAACACAATGGAGCCACAGCACAGGTAGTACAGAATATACTAACATCTATTCGGCTGTAAATCCGAACCAAAAAAATAATATCGACGGTAGTAATAATGAATACACCGTACAGGCAGATTATGTGTTACCGGTAAACAAAACGTTCAAACTGGAGTCGGGCGCTAAATATATTGTCAGACGAATTAATACCATTAACGATGTTTACTCGCCCATAGGTGATGATTTTACATATAACGGCCTGGCTTCAAGTACCTATGGCTACAATCAAAATGTAGGTGCTGCTTATTCGGTATTGACCATCAATCTGCCAAAAAATTACAGCATTTTGGCCGGTTTAAGGGATGAGTATACCACCATTGACGGTAACCCGCAGAGCCTTTCGCAGCAAAATGTACAGTTTACTCAAAACTATAATACGTTAGTACCCAGCTTAACTTTGCAGAAGAAGCTTACTGCTACGCAAACAGTAAAATTAGCTTACAGTAAACGTATTACCCGCCCGAGCTTACAATATTTAAACCCTTATGTAGACAGCACTAATATACTGGCGCAAAAAGTAGGTAATCCTAAGCTTAACCCGGAGGTATCACAAACCATTGAGTTGGGTTACAATACCTATATCGGTGCTTCAATGCTTAACCTGTCGGCCTATTATAAGCATACCAGCGGCCTGATTGAAGGTATTGCCAAACCTATATCTGTAACTGTAAATGGCGCAGAACAAGGTGCGACACTCACAACATTCCAGAATATTGGTAACAATAATTCATTTGGTGGTAGTTTCTTCGGATCAATTACACCGTTTAAAATATTAACTATAACCGGTAGCATTAACGCGTATACTTATAAACCCGACCCAACAGGCGTATTTAGCAATGCCCAAACCCAAAACGGCACCTATGTACAGTACCACGGTTTTATGCGTGCTTCATTAACTTTACCAGGCGACTTTGTTGCTGAGTCGTTTGCATTTGGCAGTTCGTCGCGCCATACCATTCAGGGTACTAACCCGGCATTCAGTATTTTAGGCATGGGCTTTAAAAAACAGTTTGATAAGAAAAAGTACTCATTAGGTGTTAATGTTATCCAGCCGTTTAGCAACTACAAAGAGTTTAACTCAAACATAAATAGTCCGGGCATTAAGCAGGTAAGCAAGTTTCAATATCCGTTCCGCTCATTTGGTTTAACGTTTAGCTACAACTTTGGTAAGATGAACTTTAAAGCGGCCAACCCTATGGAAAAAAAGAAAGGCATTAACAATGATGACCTTAAACAAGATGATAGCGGTGGCATGGGCGGCGGTGCTGCAGGCAGCGTAAGCGGCGGTGGCCGATAGCTCATTGATACATTGGACAAAATAGCGGCGGGACAGGTTCTCGTCGCTATTTTTGTTTACAGATTATTCGGTTTTGATATCAATACCAATTTGCTTCAGTAGCAACGAAGCATTAAAGGTTTTGCACTCACCATGCTTCATTTTGTAGTCGAATAACATTTCGCCATCAACCACCTGTATGTCGAAGTAAAAATTGCGCACATAGTCGGGATATTTATCCTCCAGCTGCGCAATCTGCAGATCGTGCGTAGCTACCATACCCACGGCTTTTTTAGCAATAAGCTGCTCTATCACTGCCTTTGATCCCAGGTATTTGTCTACCGAGTTGGTGCCGCGCAGCATTTCATCAATCAAAAAGAAAACCTTGTATTCCGTTTCTACAGCGGCCAGGAGCATCTGTAGCCGGTCAAGCTCGGCTTTAAAGGTCGAGGTGCTTTCATTCAGCGAGTCCTTGATACGCATATAGCTTACCATGGTCATGATAGACAAGCACATGCTGTCGGCACAAACCGGTGCGCCGCATAGGGCCAGCACAGTATTAATGCCAATAGTACGCAGAAAGGTACTCTTACCCGCCATGTTCGAACCGGTGATAATATCGATCTTAAAAGTATCCGTCAGCTCGTAATTATTGGTAACCCGGTTAGTGCTGCTGATGAGCGGATGGGCAATGTTTTGGGCGATAAGGGTATAGGCCTCGCTATCCTCGATCTGCGGGATGCTCCAATCAGGATAATTAAAACGCAGGCCACCGATGCTGGTAATAGCCTCAAACTCGGCGATGACCTCAAAGGCATCTTCCAGGCTTTCGTGGTTATTGCGTTTCCATTGCTCAATGGCGATGCTTTGTTTAAGCGCCCATAAAAAGAACAGGTTAAGTACAATGCTTACCACAATGTTGAGGTTATAGCTCATTTTCTCGATGAGCTTGGCCAGCCCTGCTATATTTTTCGAGGTTTGATTTTGTTTGATTCTTTGCGCGAGATTGCTGTTATGGGCCGATTGCCAGTCTTGTTTTTCAATCTTATCAAAAACCACCGCGTAACCACTTAATATTTTGCTGATCTTATCGGCAATGGCCGACGATTTAGTGATGTAAGAACCTTTTGAGCTGATAATCATAAAGTTGGCAACGGCCAGCAATATAAAGATGAGCTTGGCTACCGGCCAAAAAAATGAGCCCACTATGGCAGCAAGAAGCAGGTAAGGCGCTACTTTGATGTATTTAATTAGAGCAGCCTCGCCTGGGATATTTAAGGGCGCATGCAAAAAAGCAAACAATCCCTTCAGCGAATTTTCATCGGTTTTATTAGCGAATAGCAGCAGGGTTTGAAATTCCAGCTTCCATTGGTTGTTATCGGCAATCTCTTGTGCAGCGATTTGCCGCTCCAAAATGACAGGCTTTTTTGCCGGGGCACTTAGCCACTGCGCCAGTTTAGCAAGGCCCGGTGCGGTAGCCGCCCGGTTGATGAGCTGAAACAGCGACATGCTGCCGAAGATGTCCAGGTCAGACGTATAAAAATGCTTTTCGTTGCCGAAACTCGTGCCGTTGTTGTACAGATTGCCGCGGGTTTCTATACTGGCTATCTCGTTGTCATTGATCAGTTTAAGATCGCGATAGTATTTGTTCTGCCGGTCGTAATCGCTTTGGCGTCGAACCAACCACATAAATGCCAGCAGCAAAATTGATAAACTAACGGCTATTATCATGAAATCGTTATTTACTGCCCCTATATAAACAAACAAAAAAGCAGCTGCAAAAACACCCAGGCGCATCAAGGCATAGCTATTTGACAGGCTCTTGAATTTGTCGGCTTGCTGGGCGGCCAGCTGCGCGTTTTGCTGATAGTGATCTATAACGTTGGATTGCATGTTTCTTTAAAAAAATGTTGGGTCAAAATAAGTACTTATATTTTAAATAACCGTTTATTTGAGGTTTATGAAGATAACTTTCTTAACCGTAGGCAAAACAGAGGACGCTTATCTGAAAGATGGCATCGACAAATATGTAAAGCGCCTGAAGTTTTACACCAGGCTTGAGCTTATTGATCTGCCCGAACTGAAAAACACGAAAGCACTAACCGGGCAGCAGCAAAAAACCAAAGAGGCCGAGCTGATCCTAAAAAAAATAACACCACTGGATCATGTGATCCTGCTGGACGAGAAAGGCATGGAACTGACTTCTAAGCAGTTTGCAGCTTATATTGATAAAAAATCCGTCGGCTCAACATCGAGTTTGGTATTTGTGGTTGGTGGTCCGTATGGCTTTGACCAGTCGGTTTATGACCGGGCCAATGATAAGCTTTCGCTGTCGCGGATGACTTTCTCGCACCAGATGATCCGCCTGTTTTTTGTGGAGCAGTTGTACAGAGCGTTCACTATTTTAAAGGGAGAGCCATATCATCACGAATAAGAATTAATTTGTCATGCTGAGGGAACGAAGCATCTTATCACGTTAGTATAGGATTCTTCGCTATGCTCAGAATGACAGGGTTTTTAGCTAACTTTGTACCATGTCAGGTCACGACCATTCGCACGCCCACCATCACGATCATGACCATTCGCATGGCTTTGGTCATCATCACGAACCACCCCAACTCGATCATCTAAATGCTGCATTTATCTGGGGCATTATATTGAATTCTCTATTTGTAGTTATTGAGGTTATCGCAGGGCTGATCACCGGCTCGTTGTCGTTGCTTACAGATGCAGGCCATAACCTGAGCGATGTGGTTAGCCTGGCGCTTGCTTTGCTAGCCTTTAAGCTCACCAAAGTAGGCTCAAATTCCAATTATACTTATGGTTATAAGCGGTCGACCATCCTGGTATCATTTTTTAACGCAGTGATATTGGTAGCCTCTATCGGCATAATTTTTTATGAGGCTGCTATACGTTTCATGCATCCGCAGGTTATTGAAGGTGATACTATTGCCTGGGTATCATTGGTGGGTATAGTGGTCAATGCATTTACTGCCTGGCTTTTTGTGCAGCATAAGGATAGGGACCTGAACGTAAAAGGCGCTTACCTGCACATGGCTATGGATGCTGTGGTGTCATTGGGTGTTGTTATAGCAGGGGTGATTATTTACTTTACCAGATTATACTGGATAGACAGCGTGGTTAGTATCATCATCGGCATCGTCATTCTGCGCGGAACCTGGAGCTTGCTTAAAGACAGCCTGCGCCTGGAAATGGACGGTGTACCTAAAGAAATGAATCTGACTAAGATCAAGCATGAACTGCTGAAAGCCCCGGGGGTTGTCGATATACACCACATGCATGTTTGGGCGCTCAGCACCACAGAGAACGCACTTACGGCTCATCTGGTCATTGCACCTTCTGATCTGCACCTATTTGACAGCATTAAAGCCGACCTGCGTCATCGCTTACAACACCTCGACATTAACCATAGTACGTTTGAGCCCGAATTTGCCAATGAAAAGTGCGACGAACCGGAATGTTAGTGGATGTATGTTGGATGTGCAGATGATGTTTTGATAAGTAAATGACCTGGATAGTTTCTTAATAAGTAGCGTCATTGCGAGGAAATGCAAAAAGGCTGCCTTTGATAAAGCAGCCTTTCGTATATTCATTTAATTCATCTAAACATCCGCGCATCCGCATACCTGCACATCAGAATCTATCCTTTTTTCGACGGATTTCTGGTGGCAGCTGCTTTAGCAGCTTGTGCTTTCGGAGCGGCCGTTTTTTTAGGCGCCGGTTTTTCTTTGGTTTTTTCGGTAACTTTTACGGGTGTCGGCGTAGCCGGGGCCTCTGCATTAGCTTCTGCCGATGCAGCAGCAGGTGCTTCATTAAATAGCGGAAGGTCTTTCAGGATGTTAAACCAGTTGATGATCTTCTTCATGTCAGAGGCGTAAACTTTTTCTTCGTCATGTCCCGGCGCTATTTCTCTGAAATACTTGCGCAGGGCAGCGCCCTCAGCTTTAGCGTCAGGGACATTGCCGGTGGTTTTCATGCGTTCTAAAACCTCTGTTAATTTAATATCATCGTCATCGCCAAAAATGGTGATCTCTTCTAAGGCTGCTAATTTTGCAGTCGACAGGTTAACAACCAATTTTGTTTTTTGAGCGTCAAGGCTTTCTAATACAAAACCGGTTTTGTTTTGCACCAATGCTTTCCATAATCCTGGTTTGCCCGATACCGATACAATTGCGCTTAAGTTCATAGTGTTTTATAGTGAATGGTAAGTGGCGAATGGTAAGTAGTGTATTTTGTAATAACAATTCACTACTCACTATTGCCTACTCACTGATATTATTCCTCAGTTACTTCAATTGATAAAATTTTATCGCCCTGGCGAATGTCGTCAACCAGGTCAACGTTTTCAACAACTTTACCAAAGCAGGTATGGTTGCGGTCAAGGTGAGCAGTATTTGTACGGCTGTGGCAAATAAAAAACTGTGAGCCACCGGTGTTACGGCCTGCATGAGCCATTGATAATACGCCGCGGTCGTGGTATTGCAATTCGCCGGTTAACTCGCAATCAATGTTGTAGCCCGGGCCGCCGCTGCCTGCTTTGTATGCAGTAGACGGATCTTTAGAAAAAGGGCAGCCACCCTGTACCACAAAGTTTGGGATAACACGGTGAAAAGTAAGACCGTTGTAAAATCCTTCTTTTGCCAGTTTTTTAAAGTTAGCTACCGTATTAGGGGCGTCCTGATCGTAAAATTCAACGGTCATATCGCCTTTTTCTGTCTTTATAATTGCTTTACTCATTTCTCTATTTTTAAATGGTTGGCAAAGGTAATGTTTTTAAGGCAAAAGCTGAAAGCTAAAAGGTTAAAGGTTTTGCAGAACAGCTTTGTAATAATTAAGACCCCCAATAACACCGTTTGTATTTATTCGTTACATTTGATATAGTCATGAAACAAACTACTAAAATACCTTTCAGCTTTCGCTTTTTACCTTTTAGCTTTCTGCTTTTTACCTTTATCCTTTTAACTTTAGCAACAAGAGCGGCATCCATTTTAATGCCGATGGATGAAGCGCAGAAAAACCACCTGAAAGCTTACGGAATTGCCTTTTGGGTTTTAAAAAATGGGGGCGAGGTAGATTGGCTGCTTAATTATCGCGGCGGCAGTTTCATGACCCGGTATGATCAAAAGCTGGAGGATGAATGTAAGATACGCGGCGTAAGTTATGAAGTAGTGGCCGATGCTAAGGTGAACGATATATTGGCTCAGATAAATGATCCATCGGTAAATATGGATCTGGTGAAATTGGAGAAAGCGCCCAAAATTGCGGTGTATTCGCCTAAAAATAAACTACCCTGGGATGACGCTGTAACGCTGGTATTAAAATATGCTGAGATCCCTTTTGATCTGGTATATGACGAAGAAGTGCTGCGTGGCGATCTGCCCAAATACGACTGGCTGCACATGCACCACGAGGATTTTACGGGGCAGTACAGCAAATTTTACGCAGGCTACGGCAATGCGCAATGGTATATTGATGATAAAAAGACGCAGGAGGATATGGCTGCTAAACTCGGTTTTAAAAAGGTATCGAAAATGAAGCTGGCTGTAGTACAGCACATTCGCGATTTTACGGCCGGTGGTGGTTTTTTGTTTGCTATGTGCTCGGGTACCGAAACATTTGACATTGCGTTAGCTGCTTCAAATACGGATATCTGCGAAGCGATGTTTGACGGCGACGCCGCCGACCCCAACGCACAATCAAAACTGGATTTTACCCAGACCTTCGCTTTTCAAAACTTTAACCTGGATATGAACCCGTTTTCGCATCAGTTTAGTAATATCGATGTAACCAGCACCCGACAGGTTAACCGCACCGAAGACTTTTTTACGCTGTTTGATTTCTCGGCTAAATGGGACGTGGTGCCCAGCATGCTGACCCAAGACCACGACAAGGTGATTAAGGGCTTTATGGGTTTAACCACCGCCTTTAATAAAAGTGTTATTAAACCAGGCGTCACTATTATGGGCGAAACGAAGGCCGCTAACGAGGTGCGCTACATACATGGCGAATACGGTAAGGGCCAATGGACATTTTACGGCGGTCACGATCCTGAAGATTATCAGCATGCCGTAAACGACCCGCCGACTGATCTGAATTTACATCCAAACTCGGCTGGTTACAGGTTGATTTTAAATAACGTGTTATTTCCGGCTGCTAAAAAGAAGAAACAGAAAACGTGATAATATTCAGACTTACGAAGTTTCTAAAACTTCGTAAGTCTTCAAGTGATTTACAAAATGAAGTGTTTAAGATATCTTATGGCTTCTATTATGCTGTTTTGGTGCACCGCACTCAGGGCAGCGTCCATATTAATACCTATGGACGAAGTGCAGCAAGATCATCTTAAATCATACGGCATCGCATTTTGGGTTTTAAAGAATGACCAGGAAGTTGACTGGCTGCTCAATTACCGCGGCGGTAGTTTCCTGACGAAGTACGATGTTAAAACGGAGAACGAATGCAAAATTCGCGGGGTGACTTACGAAGTCATTGCAGATGATAAAGTAGCGCAGATCACGGCCGAAATCAATGATCCTTCGGTTAATATGGATCTGGTGAAACTGGAAAAAGCACCCCGTATGGCGGTATACTCGCCAAAAGAGGGCGTTAAGCCGCAGGACGATGCGGTTATCCTGGTGCTGAAATATGCCGAGATTCCTTTTGACCTGGTATATGACGAGGATATATTGCGCGGTAATCTGAATAAGTACGACTGGCTGCACCTGCATCATGAGGATTTTACAGGTCAGTATAGCAAAGAAGGCAACCGTGGCCGCAATGCCGGCAAATTTTTGCAGGACAAAGCCATACAGGAAGCCACAGCCAAAAAGTTTGGCTATAAAAAGGTATCCAAAATGAAACTGGCGGTGGCGCAAACCATCCGCAATTTTTGTGCAGGCGGCGGTTTTTTGCTGGCCATGTGTTCTGGAGCCGATAGTTTTGATATTGCCCTCGCGGCTGACAAGACTGATATTGTAGACGCGATTTATGACGGCGACCCGCCCGACCCGCAGGCACAATCAAAACTGGATTTTACACAGACACTGGCCTTTCAAAACTTTACTGTGGTAACCAGTGCTTATTCGTTTGGCCGGTCGGGCGGAAGATTTAGCAATATTGATGTGAGCAATACCCGCCGTGTAAACCGGGAAGACGATTTCTTTACACTGTTTGATTTTTCGGCCAAATGGGATGTGATACCCAGCATGCTTACCCAAAACCACGACAAGGTGATTAAAGGTTTCCTGGGCCTTGCAACGGCCTTTGATAAATCAAAGATCAAATCGACAGTAACTATTATGGGCGAAATGAAAAGCGCGAACGAAGCTCGTTACATACATGGCGAATACGGCAAGGGGCAGTGGACCTTTTACGGCGGACATGACCCCGCAAACTACCAATACAATCCCAACGAGCCGCCAACCGATCTGAGCCTGCACCCAAACTCGCCGGGTTATAGGTTGATATTGAATAACGTGCTGTTTCCGGCGGCTAAAAAGAAAAAGTTGAAAACGTAACTCATCCCCCGGCCCCTGATGGGGACACAATTTGATTTAAATACATTGCCATTGCGATATCTATACCCTTAAATATTATTTCTTCTTCGGTACTTTAGCGCCTTCTTTTCTGGCCTCTGACAGGCCAATGGCTATTGCCTGTTTTTTACTGGTTACTTTTTTGCCACTGCCGCTTTTTAATTTGCCTTCGTGCATCTCATGCATGGTTTTTTCAACTTTTTCGCCAGCTTTTTCTGAATACTTTGCCATAATGTTGTTTTTTAAGTAAATGATAAATAACTGCTGCAAAATATTTGCCAATTTTACGCGGATGAACCGCATAGCTGAAACCGACCTGATCTTAAACGACGATGGCAGCGTTTACCATTTGAATTTGCACCCCGGCGATATTGCGGACACCGTTATAACCGTTGGCGACCCCGGCCGCGTTAGCGGAGTAAGTCAATATTTCGATCACATAGAACTAAAAAAGGGCAAACGCGAGTTCATTACCCACACCGGCACTATTGGCACAAAACGGTTCACGGTACTCTCCACCGGTATCGGTACAGACAACATCGACATTGTATTTAACGAGCTGGATGCATTAGTGAATATCGATTTTATTACACGCACCGTTAATCCGGCGCTTCGCAGTTTAAATATTATCCGCATAGGCACTTCAGGTGCTGTACAGGCAGATATTGAAGTAGATAGCCTCCTGTTATCCTCTTCAGCTATTGGTTTAGATCCGCTTATGCATTATTATCAGCAGGCATTGACCTATGATGAGCAAGGTTTATTAGGCGCTTTTAAATCGGCTTTGCCGAAATCAAATCTGCAGCCTTATGCGGCGTCGGCCGGCCAGCAATTATTAGCGGTTTTAAGCCAGGATGAGCAGCAGGGTATCACTATTACTGCGCCTGGATTTTACGCGCCGCAGGGGCGTCAGGTACGGGCGGTGGCCGCTGTCCCGCAGTTGATGGATGTGGTTCGGCAATTCAATTTTAACGGCCGGCGCATCACCAACCTCGAGATGGAAACTGCCGGCATTTATGGGCTTGCTGCCGCACTTGGCCATCAGGCCGTATCATGTAATGTGATATTAGCAAACCGGGCAACGCAGGTATTCAGTAAGCAACCGGGCAGGATCATGGATCAATATATCCGGCATGTACTCGAAAAAATAGTTGCTTCTGCCTGATCATGCCTGGTATTTACCGATTATGTTTATCTTCAAAACATAAAATGAGCACTCACGTTACCTGTTTACTTTGATACTTAAGGCATGACATTTAAAAAACAACCGGTTCCTTTTTACGAAAGATTATCATTAGTTCTGATTGGCATCCTGTCACTGGGTTTCCTGGTAACAACAGGTAAAGACGTACTCGACCCGCTGATGTTCGGCCTTTTATTTGCTATTTTGTTACTGCCGGTTTCAGGCTTTTTTGAGCGCGTTTTGCGGGCACCGCGCAGCATATCCTCATTCTTTTCTATCCTCTTGCTGGTAGGTTTTGTTAGCGGCATATTGTACCTGGTCGGGTCGCAAATATCAAAACTGATGGACGACTGGCCTATGCTGCAAAAGCAGATCGCACAATCAGTCAATAATATATACGATTGGGTAGAGGGCACTTTCCATTACGATGTTAGCAAGCAGAAAATATTTCTGGTCAATACCGAGCATAAGATCCTGTCGCGCGGCAGCGAAGTGGTGACAACTACCTTCGGGGCGGTATCGTCGCTGCTGCTGTTCTATGTGTTTATCATGATCTTTACTTTCTT
The DNA here is from genome assembly GCA_036565645.1 of Mucilaginibacter sp. Lineage (GTDB taxonomy): Bacteria > Bacteroidota > Bacteroidia > Sphingobacteriales > Sphingobacteriaceae > Mucilaginibacter. Next base: position 6,185 of record DATCXS010000473.1, on the reverse strand, counting down.
TATCCTGTTTTATCGCAAGCTGCTGTTCAGCTTTATATTACAGGCTTTCGGTAAGGATAATGAACCGGTTGTACATGACATCGTTGAAAACATACAGGGTATTTTAAGGCAATACATTCTGGGCCTACTGCTCGAAATGATCATTGTAGCCACCGTGGCCTGCACCATATTTTTACTCATCGGCATTAAATATGCGGCCTTGCTGGGCATCATTGTCGGCTTGTTCAACATTATCCCTTACCTGGGTATTTTTACGGCTTTGCTGCTCAGTACATTGATCACTTTTGCCACCGGCCCGGTTAGCAATGCAGTGTGGGTAGCGGCCAGCGTCATTGCTATACACGCTATTGACGCTAATGTGCTACTGCCTACTGTCGTAGGATCTAAAGTGCGGCTTAACGCGCTCATAACCTTTCTGGGTATCATTTTAGGCGAAATGATGTGGGGCTTGTCAGGTATGTTTCTTTCGATACCTGTGATGGCGATATTTAAGATCATTTTTGACCGTATTGACAGCACGAAACCCTGGGGATACCTACTGGGCGGCGATTACGAGTTCAAGAAATCGGCCGAGAAAAAAATGAAGACCCAGTAAGCTATAGGCTATGCGTTTGACGAGAGCAAGATGTCGGCCCTGCATGATCCACCGCGCGAATGTGTATCAGTTGGATCAACTAAAAAAATCAACTACTTTATAATCAATTAGTTAATGATTAATAATACTTAAAGTGGATCACTTTGGATCACTTTTTCTGACTTTTAGGTTAGTAAGTGGATCACTCATTTTGAAATTTACAATCCGCAGAAATATACGGGTATGAGGATTGCAAATCCTCACTAACAACGGTCCGGATTGCAAATCCGGACTAACATAGTAAATTTATTTGCGCACAAATAATCGCATTGAAAATGACACGAAAAAATGCAATTGATAATCAGTAAGTTATAGACTTGTCATTGGCAACATGCTTGTCATATTGAGCGATAGCGAAATATCTTATACGTGAATGCTCATCGCTCGTATAAGATCCTTCACTATGTTCAGGATGACAAGCGAATTGGAGACTTGTCATTGGCAGGCACTCGAAAGGCGAGCATAAAGGCCTTTGCCCACATGCTTCAAGAGCTTCAGCGTCCCACATGCTAAGAGGCACGCTGCCCTTGTTTGGTGTTGTCACGATAGGTGAAGAATCTTATATAATTGATAAGCAACTTAAATCTTCCGAACACTTGTAATTATAAATCCGGACCAACATAATAATCTTTCCTAATAAACGCTTTTTCTATCTTTACATCCTGTATGAAATTTCTGCGCCTGTTATTGTTTCCATTTTCGTTGATCTACGGATTAATTGTAATAATGCGCAACTGGTGCTATGATACAGGGCTGTTAACAAGCCGCAGATTTGGCCTGCCGGTAATTGCCGTGGGTAACCTCACTATCGGCGGTGCAGGGAAAAGCCCCATGACGGAATATCTCGTCCGTTTGCTCAAAAAGGAAAATAAGGTAGCTACCTTGAGCCGTGGTTACGGACGCCGTACCAAAGGTTATTTACTGGCAGGCCCCAATGCCACAGCCGACCAGATGGGTGATGAACCGGCGCAATTCAAAAGGAAATTTCCGGATATTACGGTGGCCGTTTGCGAGAAACGTGTTGACGGCATAGAACAACTACAAAACACCCACGACCTGATTATTCTGGACGATGCTTACCAGCATCGGGCGGTGAGGCCCGGGTTGAGCATTTTGCTGTTTGATTACAATAGCCTCAGTAATCCGCACCTGGTTTTGCCGGCCGGCAATTACCGTGAGCCATTCAGCGGCCGCTGGCGCGCGGATATGATCGTTGTCAGCAAATGCCCGGCCGATATGCCTGGCGATGAACAGGAACGTATTGTTGCGGCAATGGCACCGCTGCCTTATCAGCAGGTATTTTTCAGCTCGATAAACTATATGGGCCTGAAGGATTTGGCGGGTAACGATGCGCATACTGTGATAGATCAGGACAGCACCATTTTTCTGTTAACAGGCATTGCCAATCCCGATCCGCTGCTTCGTTATATTAAAAAACATACTTTACACGTTATACAGCATAATTATCCGGATCACCATCGCTTTAGCTTAAAAAATATCACTAAACTTGCCGATGAATTTGCTGCTTGCAAGGCACAAAAAAAACTGATCATCACAACAGAAAAAGATGCACAGCGTTTAGGCGAACAAGAGCTGGCATGGCTTGTTAATAAACTGCCCGTTTTGGTGTTGCCCATAAGTATTAACTTTTTAAATGACCGGCAAGGGCAGTTTGATCAATTAATAATTGAATATGTCAGAAAATATAGAAAGTACAACCCAATACATTAAAAATCGCATTGGCGATTTTGTACCCGAGGTGGGTATTATTTTAGGCACCGGCCTTGGCGGCCTGGTGAATGATATTGTGGTTGAAAAGCAGCTGATGTACAGCAATATCCCTGATTTTCCGATCTCGACTTTGGAGTTCCACTCGGGTAAATTGATATTTGGTACGCTGGGTGGCGTTAAGGTGGTGGCCATGCAGGGCCGTTTGCATTATTACGAGGGCTACAGCATGCAGCAGATCACTTTCCCGGTAAGGGTAATGAAAATGCTGGGCATTAAAACATTGTATGTATCGAACGCCAGCGGCGCGCTGAACCCTGCTTTCAAAAAAGGTGATTTAATGGTGATCGAGGATCATATCAGCCTGCAGCCGCACAACCCGCTGGTAGGCCGTAATGATGACGAATTAGGTCCGCGTTTCCCTGACATGAGCGAGCCGTATAAACGCACATTGATTGACAAAGCACTTGACATTGCCCAAGAAAATAATATTACCTGCCATAAAGGTGTATATGTTGCGGTTACAGGCCCCAACCTGGAAACCCGTGCCGAATATAAATACCTGCGCATTATTGGCGGCGACGCCGTGGGTATGAGCACCGTACCCGAGGTTATTGTTGCCAACCACATGGGCCTGCCGGTATTTGCCATTTCGGTATTAACTGATGAAGGTTTTCCAGAAACCCTGAAACCGGTATCTGTTGAAGAAATCATCGCCGTAGCCGTAGCAGCCGAACCGAAATTAACCCTGATACTTAAAGAATTGATTGCCGGCTAAATGGCTGATAAGTTAAAATACATACTACTACTGCTGATTTGCATGACGGCTCAGCTGGCTTTGGCACAAACCCCGCTGCGTGTTGATCCGCGTAACCCTAATCAGTATAATCCCAATTATCCAAACAGGTACCCAAACCAGCGCGGGTACGGAAATGATACGGCACGCACCAGGCAGCTAACCGGCGACCAGCTAATTGACACTATGCGTAAGCGCGAGGAAAGTGCCCGTGACTCCGTTATTTTTACCAGCAAGTTTATCAAAGTTACCAATGAAAGCTTTTTAAAGGACAGCACACAGTTGTTTCCTATTGATACTACTTTTACCAACTTTGAAAATTACAGTCCGCTGTTTCAGCCGCGTTCGCCAAAAATAAGTTTGGGCAGTACCGAAGGGCTGGCAACCCGTAGCTTGTTGTTCGAGCCATCAAAAACCATAGGCTTTGACGTTGGCCTGCACGCGCTTGATCCGTATTTTTTGAAGCCCGAAGATATTCAATATTACAATGCGCGGGTGTCTTACACGGTGCTTAAACTGGTTACCGCAGGCCGTGCCGAACAGGTATTTAATGTTCTGCACACGCAAAACATTAAGCCTAACTGGAATATGGGCTTTAACCTGGGTTTTGTCGGTTCGCGTAATTTTTATAGCAGCAATCATGTGCTGGGCCAAAACGTAAGTAACGTTAATGCTGCTTTATTTAACTGGTACGAGTCTAAGAACAAGCGGTATAACCTGTTGGCCAACATTATTTTAAATAACCTTAAATCGCCGGAAACAGGTTCTATTTTAAACGACTCGTTGTTTACCAGCGCACGTGGCTCATTCGATAAAAGCACGGAGGCAGTACGCCTGCCCAATACTTACGAGAATTGGAAAAACACCAGCTTATACATTAAACAGTTTTATTACATAGGCCGTATTGACACTACCGTGCAAAAAAACTCGGCCAATATATTACCTACGCAGCGGGTTAGCTATACGCTTAATTATAATGTGAGGAAATACAACTTCCTTCAAAATGACGCAGATACCTACCAGGTGTTCCCTGATTATTATTTCAGCTCAAACCGCTCGCGCGACTCATTGACCGTACACCATATCCAAAATGATTTTGGCTACAGCTTTTATTTGCGGGGCAAGAAAAAGAAAGCAGTTAAAAATGAGTTAAAGCTTGATGTAGGTTTAACCCACGACCTATACAGCTATACCCAGTTTGTAACCGACACTATTGTGGACCAATTTGGTTATAAATCGCGCAAACCCGATAAAAAACAGGATGCATCATTTCAGGACATCACGCTGCACGGTAAACTGAGCTATCGCTTTAGCGACCGTATTAACCTGGAGGGTAATGTACAGCAGATTGCTGTTGGCCGTGATTTTGGCGACTTTTTGTATGATGCTAAGTTATACCTGGCAGGCGGTAAGAAAGCAGGGCGCATAATTTTAGATGGTTACGTGCAAAACAGTTCGCCGCCTTTGGTTGCTACCAACTGGGTATCAAATCACTATATTTTTCATAACTCATTTTCTAATCAAAAAACCACCAGCATATCTTTTAACTACATTAACGATGCCCTGCAGCTTGATTTGAAAGCCGAGTACTTTTTGCTTGCCGATTATATTTATTACCAGGCCCAGCCCGGCGGTGTTGATGCGCACCCGGTGCAACTGAGCAACCCTATCAACCTGTTAAAATTAAGCCTGGGTAAGAATTTGAGCTGGCACGACCTGCATTTTGATAACTACGTTGTTTACGAGAAAACCGACTATCAGTCTACCCTGCGGGTCCCTGAAGTTTATACTTATAGTGCGCTATACTATAACACCTTCTTGTTCAATGTGCTCCACATATCAGGCGGTGTGGATGTACGCTTCAACACACCTTACGTTGCGCCGTCTTACGCGGTGGGCCTGGGCCAGTTTTATAACGGGCCAAACGTTACGTTTTCGTCATACCCGGTTGGTAAAATATTCCTGAAAGGTACTATTAAACAAACCAACCTGTTTGTAGCTTACGATTACTTTAACCAGGGTATGTTTAGCAAAGGATATTACACCGTGAACCGCTATCCGCAACAAAATGCGGCATTGAAGTTTGGGGTGAGCTGGTTTTTCTTCCAGTAAGGCCCGGGCTTTAAAAAAAGGGGGGATAACCTCGCTTTCGCTTGAATGATGGGGGTTATTAGTGCCGGCTAAATGCATCCATTATCTTCATCAAAACAACGGCATCATCAATTGAGCAGGGGTTGTCACCATTGCTTCTAAAATAGTTGACTACCTTTTCTATCATCGGGCGCTGCACATGCTCAAGCGCGGGGAATTTAACAACTCTTTCATCTGTGCCTGCCTTTAAGGTAACATCATGCCCAAAAACCGGGAAACTGATACTGCCTTTACTGCCAATAATATGGCATTGATCAATTTTTTCATCTTCAGCTACATTAAAACTCCATGAGCCGTTTATTGCTACTTTATTTTTGAAGACGATTTGCCCGCTTACATTGTCGTCGCAATGATAATACCCCGACTGATTAAGCGCCCGGCCATTATAATATTCAGGCTCGCCGAAAAAGTAGAGCATCAGGTCGAGCTGATGCGGCGAGAGGTCATGAAAATAACCACCGCCGGAAAGGGCAGGGTTTACGCGCCAGTTATCTTCTGTTTGGGTGATGAGTTGCGGACGTAAACTTTGCCACATTTTGATCTGCACCATACGGACCTCGCCAATAGCCTGCGTATGCAGCAGCTCCTTTACATATAAAAACATAGGTTGTGCGCGGCGATAGTGCGCTATTGATACTTTACCGGTACTTTGTCTCGCGGCCTCAGCAATAGCGATTGCTTCTGCCGCGTTGAGCGTAACCGGTTTTTCTATATATACGTTTTTACCGGCCTTTAAGGCTGCCAAAGCATACTCCATGTGCGACGATGGCGGTGTAGCAATGTAAATTGAGTTGATCCCGGGATCGTCAATCAATTGCTGACCGTCGGCATACCATTTGGGCACATTATGGCGACTGGCATAGTCGGCAGCCTTTT
>DATCXS010000428.1:0-4791 GCA_036565645.1 Mucilaginibacter sp. | reverse complement strand
TGCGAGGCGGAATGCCCTAAAGAAATCACGCTGACCAACATCAGCCGCATGAATAATGATTATTTTAGCGCCAAGCTGTTCCGCGAGCAAAGCGTGGAGCATGATAGTGGGGTATAACATGGCGTAGAGACGCAAGGCCTTGCGTCTCTACGCCATGATGTATAAGACGCGATGCATCGCGTCTCTACGAGAAGAGGCCCGCAATTGCGGGCCTCCGTTTTATCAGGGTATATCATGATACACCTTGTTAACATCCGTCAAACCTTTATCTTGCCGCACTCACCTCATCACTCTTTGCCATATTCATGGCACTTTCTGCCAGGCGGATAAACTCGGCACGGTAACCGTCATCATCCAACAAATGCAATAACCTTAAATAACCGGCATCAGGCTTTCTCTTCCCAAATTGCAGACAGGTGCAGAATTGTCTCCACTGCTTTTTGCATGTCCTGTACCGATACCCATTCCTGTTTGCCATGAAAAGCATGCTCGCCTGCAAAAATGTTTGGGCAGGGCAATCCCATAAACGACAGGCGAGAGCCATCGGTACCGCCGCGGATACTGCACAGTTTCGCGTCCATGCCCGCTCGTCTGATAGCCTCCATGCCGTAATCAACAATTTCGGGGTGTAGGTCGAGCACCTGTTTCATATTGCGGTATTGCTCGTATACCTGCAGGTCGTAGGTGGCGCCGGGAAAATCTTCCAGCACTTCATCGGCTATTTTTCTGATCTCGTTTGCATACCGGGTCAGGTTATCTGCATCAAAATCGCGGATAATAAAATCGATCGTCGCCTGCTCAACATGCCCATTGATGCCTACCGGGTGAATGAAACCTTCCATGCCCTCCGTATTTTCGGGCGACAGCTCAAATGGCAGCATAGCTACGATTATGGATGCTATTTTAATGGCGCTCTCCATTTTACCCTTAGCAAACCCGGGGTGCGAGCTGACGCCGTTAATGACCAGACGGGCCCCATCGGCACTAAAAGTTTCGTTTTCCATATTTCCGGCGCTCTCGCCGTCCATGGTGTAACCTGCATAGGCTCCCAGTTTTTTAATATCCACCTTGTCTACGCCCCGGCCTATTTCTTCATCGGGGGTAAACAATATTTTAATAGTACCATGTTTAATTTGCGGATTATTAAGCAGGTGATAGCAGGCGTCCATAATCTCAGCTACGCCGGCCTTGTTATCGGCTCCTAATAACGTGGTGCCGCTGGCAGTTATAATATCGTTTCCTATCTGGTTTTTCAGATCAGGGTGATCATTTATCTTTAATATCTGTGTATGGTCATCCGGTAAAACCAGGTCAGTGCCGTTATAACTTTTATGGATGATGGGCTTTACGCTTTCGCCGCTGCAGTCGGGCGAGGTATCCATGTGCGAGCAAAAGCAGATAACCGGCACCCGGGGTTTACTGGTATTAGCCGGGATAGTTGCATATACATACCCAAACTCGTCCAGATGAGCATCGGCAAGGCCTATCTCCAAAAGCTCTTTAACAAGCAGGTTACCGAGGTTTTTTTGCTTAGCGGTAGAGGGGTAAGTTTTTGATGTCGGGTCTGACTGGGTATCAATACTAACATAACGTATAAAGCGTTCTGTAACAGTAAAATATGTTGTCAAGTTAAAGTTCATATATTTGTAAGGCTATTTGATTTATATTTCAGCTAAAGTAACACTTGTAAAGATTGCTTAATATTTCATTTTGAGAAAGCTTATACTTTTTATCACTTTATTTTTTGCCGAAGCGGGTGCGTATGCCCAGGAGAGTTACAATTTTAGCCATTGGGGTTTAGGCGTTTTTGGCGGCACCAACTATCCTTATGCCGATTTAAAAAAGGCTAACAAGGGTAAATCTTATGATATTGTCGCTTATTACAATTTAACACCATATGTGCCCTTAGGGTTTGAAATTCAAACCGGCGAACTTTCAGGAGGCAGCGTTATTACCGACCCCAGCATGCGGCAATATGACAATCAATACAAAGCAGTATTTGTACATGGCGATTACTTCCTCGGCGAAGCTATTGATTATGAGGGTTCTTTTTTAGGGGGCGTATTAAAAGATCTGTATGGCGGCATCGGTTTAGGTGTAATTTCTAACCACATGAAGTTTATACAGCGTTATGATGCACGCGGGTATCGTTTTCCAGGCAAGGACAACAGTCTGAGTATAGCGGTGCCGTTGCGTTTGGGGTACGAGTTTAAAATTTACAGTACTTATGGCGAGCCTTTTATAGGGCTTAACATACAATATATACACAACATGACCTTTAGCGAGGGGCTTGACGGCTATACTGACCCGCCTGACAGGTTTAAAAACAACTCGACCGATCAATATCGCCAGATACAGGTAGGCTTAAAAGTAAATTTCGGACCGTCTGTTCCTTACACCAAAAAAATCAATTACTAAATTGAATATAGAAGAGCTGCGCGACTATTGCCTGGCAAAACCAGCTGTAACAGAAGGGTTTCCATTTGGTGAGGAAACATTGGTTTTTAAAGTGGTCGGTAAACTTTTTTTGCTGATAGGTTTGGAACAAGCCGACCGCTTTAACGTGAAATGCGACCCCGAATTAGCTGCAGAACTACGCGAACGGCACCCCGAAGTGCAGCCCGGGTACCACATGAATAAAAAAATGTGGAACACCGTGTATATGAACGGCTTGCTTACCCGCAAGCAACTCATTGACATGATAGATCACTCGTACAACGAAGTGGTAAAAGGCCTGCCTAAAAAAACACAAGCCGAAATTAACGGTACGCCTTAATAATCATTATCTTAACAAAGCGTATTCATTTTGCTGAAAATGTTATGAAAAAGTTTGTACTCGGACTATCCGCCTGCCTGTGTGTTGGTATTGTTAATGCTCAGATGACTCCTTTTGAGTTAAGTAAGGATAAAAATTATACGGCTACCTACAGTCAGGTTATTAATTATTATACGGCTCTTGCTAAAACTAATCCGCAAATGAAGCTGATTAACTACGGCACAACTGATATCGGCAAACCGCTTACATTAGTCGTTTTATCGCGCGACAGGGTTTTTGACCCGGCAATGATCAGGAAGCAAAATAAACGTATACTACTCATCAATAACGGCATTCACCCTGGCGAACCGGAAGGTATTGACGCCAGCATGATGTTTGCACGCGACCTGCTTAAAAAGAATGCGCTGCCAAAAAATGTGGTGATCTGCATGGTGGCGCTGTATAATATTGACGGCAGCCTGAACCGCGGCGTTAGCCGCATTAATCAAAACGGTCCGAACTCTTATGGCTTTAGGGGCAACTCGCGCAATCTTGATTTGAACCGCGATTTTATCAAAGCGGATAGCCGGAACACTTGGGCATTAGAGCAGATCATCAACACCTGGCAACCCGAGGTTTTCCTGGATAACCATACCAGCGACGGTGCAGATTACCAATACGTGATGACATTGATCGAAACACAAAAGGATAAGCAAACGCCGATACTGGCTAAGTATACCTCGGAAACACTTTCGCCTGAGTTATATCGCCGCATGAAAAAAAGCGGGTTCGAGATGACGCCTTATGTAGAGGCTGAAGAAAACATTCCCGACTCAGGCATAGTAAGTTTCCTGGAAACGCCTCGCTTTGCAACCGGATATACCGCGCAGCATAATATCATAAGCTATATTACCGAAACACACATGCTTAAGCCATTTGACAAACGCGTTTATGCTACGTATGATTTTATGCAGGCTTTGGTAGATATTGTGGAGCGCGATGCCAAACAGATAGGCGTACTAAAAATCAAGGCTGATGAGCAGGTGAAGAACCAGAAGAGCTTTGCGCTGGGTTGGAAATTAGATACCGCCCATTATGATACTTTGGTTTTTAAAGGCTTCACTGCAGGCTACAAGCCCAGCGGGGTTAGCGGTTTAACTCGTTTATATTATGACCGCAGCAAGCCATTCACCAAAACCATTAAGTATTACGATAATTACCTGCCAATAATTACTGTCGATAAGCCGGCGGCATATATCATCCCACAGGCTTGGGGCAAAGTAATCGACCTCTATAAGCTAAACAGAATTGCCATGCGACCACTGACGCATGATACTACACTTGAGGTTCAGATGTACTACATTGTTGATACTAAAACACCCAACCGCCCGTATGAGGGCCACTACCTGCACAGCAATGTAAAGGTTAACCCTGTCACCATGAAAGTTAAGTTTTATGCCGGCGACTATGTAGTTTACACTAATCAACCGCTTAACCGCTTCATTGTAGAAACATTGGAGCCGCAGGGGGTCGACTCGTACTTTGCCTGGAATTTCTTCGACTCGATATTTGATGAAAAGGAATACTACTCGCCTTATGTTTTTGAGGATGTAGCTGCAGAACTGCTAAAAAAGCAACCCGAACTGCGCCGCAAGCTGGATGAGGCTAAGGCAGCAGACCCTAAACTGGCAAAAAGCGCATCGGCACAGTTAAATTTTGTATATCGTAATTCGCCCTATTTCGAAAAAACATATCTTCGCTACCCGGTGGCCCGTTTAATGACAGCCGCTAAACTTGATTTAAAATGATTGAATATCTTCAATACGCTCCTGTTGCGTCTTTCATATTTGCAATTACGCTGATTACTTCCATCATGACGTTCAGCAATCCCGAATGGTTTGGCAATATGATGTTTCATCCTTATAGTGTACATCGCAAGAAAAAAGTATACACCTTATTAACCAGCGGCCTTATTCATCACGATTGGATGCACCTGGCCTTTAATATGATCTCTTTTTACTTTTTTGCCTTTACCT
>DATCXS010000085.1:0-3502 GCA_036565645.1 Mucilaginibacter sp. | reverse complement strand
AAACGCTTAATAATTACCTCAAATCATTAGCCTATCTGGGCGGTGGTCTGCTAATTGCTTTAATGGTAAATGCCTCTATACTTTGGAGCACCTATGATTATGGTAAAGACACCATCCGTGGCCAGTCTAACCTGACGCAACACACCACCGAGCCAAGCACCGGCCTGGCTAAAGATTATGCTTACCAATGGAGCCAGGGCGTTACCGAATGCTTTACCTTTTTGGTACCAAATGCTTATGGTGGCGGTAGCGGCACCGAACATCTTGACCAAAATTCTGCAACCGCAAAAGTTTTCACACAAATGGGGCAGCCGGAAGATCGCGCTGTAGGTATTGCCAACCAGATAGCCGCCGGCCCGTCGCAAATAGGATTACAAGGGCTTGGCACTTACTGGGGCAATAAACCCGGCACCAGCGGGCCGTTCTATTTCGGCGCTGTTATTTGTTTCTTATTTGTTTTTGGTTTGTTGATAGTAAAGAGCCGCCTGAAATGGTGGGTACTTGCTACCGTTATCTTAACCATGCTATTATCATTCGGTGGTAACTGGCCGGTGGTTTCCGATCTTTTCTTCAACTACTTTCCGCTGTATAACAAATTCAGGGTGGTTGAATCGATCTTAGCAGTTGCAGGACTATGCTTCCCTATACTGGCCTTCCTGGCGCTGAAAGAAATTATTGAAGCTCCTGACAGCAAAGAGATCTTTAAAAAGCTAAAACTGTCCTTCTACATTGTTGGCGGCTTATTGCTGGTATTGATTTTTGTGCCTGAACTTATATTGAGCTTCAGATCAACCGAACAAGCTAATAGCGTAACCAACCTTACCCAGTCATTACAAAATGATTCCAGATTGGCCCAGGCAGTTTCAAGCGCTATTGTGCAGGACCGTATAAGCCTTGAAAAAGCCGATGCCATTCGCTCACTGATATTTGTAGTAGTTGCATTTGGACTGTTATTTGCCTTTGCTAAAAAGAAGATCAACGCTACCATTTTGTCCGTTGGCTTCCTGGTATTGGTTTTGGCAGATATGTGGCAGATAGATAAACGTTATTTAAAAACCGAAGATTTTGCCGACAAGCAAGAATCTGTAGCGCCACAACCGCGCGAGGTTGACCAATTTATACAACGCGACACCGATCCTGATTTCAAAGTTTTTGACGCAACTCAACCGCTAAAATATGATACATTTAATCCATTCTTCCATAAATCATTTAGCGGCTATTCGGCTGCCCGGTTGAAACGCTATGAGGAGATCATCGACAATCAGTTTACTAAAAGCGTAAACCATGATGTGCTGGATATGATGAATGTGAAATACATCATCACTGCCGATCCTAAAACCCAGAATGTAACCATGCAAGCCAATGCTACCGCCTGCGGCCATGCCTGGTTTATACAAAAGGTAAAATTTGCTAAAGATGCCGACGAAGAAATGCAGGCTATCAGCAGCTTTAACCCTAAGGAAGAAGCTATTATTGATCAGAAATATAAAAGCCTGATTAACCAGAACGATGCATACCTGGATACCAACGCTACTATTAAGCTGGTGAACTATAATCCCGACCACATGACTTATCAGAGCAGCTCAAGCGGTTCGCAGATTGCGGTATTCTCTGAGGTTTATTATGACAAAGGCTGGAAAATGTACATCGACGGACAAGAAACACCATATTTCCGCGCCGATTATATTTTGCGTGCGGCACAGATACCATTAGGAAATCATAAGGTCGAATTTATCTTCCACCCGGCATCATACTACACCGGCGAAACCATCTCAATGGCCGGATCGGTACTGTTGATACTTGCCTTAGGATTTGCGGGATACACGGAGAACAAGAAGAAACCAACAGGCAAAAAAGCTTAACAGCTTAATTGCGATAGTAGAGGCGATGGTTTTACCATCGCCTTTTTTGTTAGTCGTTAGTGCGGCGGTTTTTAAGCCAATACCAGCCCAGGTTAAATGCAATTATTGTGTGATTAAAAATAGCAGGCAACAAACCATAGTAACGCTTCATGATATCAAAGCGCTCCAGCAGGCTCTGTCGATGCTTGTGTTTAGACATTCCTCCTACCTTATATTTGGCAACGTATTGATGTACGTTAACAATGGTCTTGGCTTTTTTGGCAGCATCCAGTATCCAGTCAATATCGGCGCTTAACTGATATTTCGGGTCATAGCGCTTTACCAGTGAGCGCTTGATGTATATAGCCTGATGACTTATGCTCATGCCATACTTGAAATCGCGCCAGGTAAAGTTTTCAGGTGCCTGGTGGCGGCGGCGGCCCAGGCTCTCACCGTTTGCACCGATCATTTCGGTTTCACCGTAGTAGATATCGGCATCCGGTGCAGCGGCAAAAACATTAGCTACCGTATCAGCCGAATAAAACTCATCAGCCGAGTTCATAAACAACACATAGTCGCCCGTAGCAATGGCAAGGCCTTTGTTCATGGCATCATAAATACCTTTATCCGGCTCGCTGACAAGCCGGGCTATTTGGTCTTTATATTGTTCGATGATCTGCAGGGTGCCATCGGTTGAGGCGCCGTCGATCACGATATATTCGATATTTGGATAAGTTTGATTAATAACCGATTGCAGGGTACGCTCAACATCAGCCGCGTTATTATAAACCACAGTTATCACGCTCAATACAGGCTGCGCGGCTTTCATTTGTCGAGTATAGATTGATAAATGTTGATGTATTGCTGCGCGACCTTTTCATTGGTATAGTTATCCAGTACGCTTTGTCGTGCGCTCGCTGACAGTTGGCCGGCAGGACCATTTAACATCCCGGCCAGGCCTTTGGCCATATCGGCAGCGTCTTTAAAAATCGCCAGGTAACCGTTTTGCTGATGATCTATCATCTCCGGGATGCCTCCGGTATTGAAAGCTACCACCGGGGTTCCGCAGGCCATAGCTTCCATAATGGTATTAGGCAGGTTATCCTCCAGCGATGGTGTTACAAAAACATCTGCCAGGCTGTAAACCTCGGCAAGCTCCTGTTGCGAGGTGATTAAATGCAGTTGATGTACCTTAAAGTGCAATTGATCTACATCAAAATCTTTGTTTTTGCCAAAGATGACAATTTCGATTTTTTGGTCGTCTGCATATTGATCTTTAAGGATGCTTAAGGCTTCCACCAGGTAACTGATACCCTTACGGCGGTCGTTAATATTGGCGGCGCCAAACAAAATAATTTTAGTTTGCAGATCAATACCCCGTTTTTGCCGGGCAGTTATTTTATCCTTTGGCGAAAAGATATCAATATCTATCGGGTTAGGTATTGCCTCAATTCGGAAGTTATTAATCAATGAGCTTTGTTTAGCCACACCTGCCAGCCACTTGCTACAGGTTACAAAGGTGATGTTTTTGGCACTTACATACATAGCCGCTTTGCGCAGCCAGCCCTGGTGCGAAATATCATTTTTATCCGGATTACGCAGAAACGGGCAATTACCACATTCCCGCATAAAACCGTCGCAGGTGCCAGAGTAGTGGCAGG
>DATCXS010000394.1:0-2821 GCA_036565645.1 Mucilaginibacter sp. | reverse complement strand
AAGTTGTAGGTAAGATAGACCTGAACAACCTAAATGCTAAACCGGCTGAAAAAGCTAAGGAAACACCTAAGCCAGAGCCGGTTGCACCAACGCCAGAACCCAAAGCCGAAGAACCGAAAGCACCGGAACCGGTTGCCGTGGTTAAGCCGCAACCAGCTCCTGAAACACCTAAAAAAACTGAAACGCCCAAAACTCCTGTTGCACCTGTTGCTACAAGCAGCACTGATGGCGAAGAAGGCAAAGCGGTGATCAGAGCGAAAGCAGAGCGTTTAAGCGGACCAAATATTGTTGGCAAGATCACTTTACCGGTTGTGCCGAAACGTAACCCGGTAGCATCATCATCAAACACCAACGCTGATCAGAAACGTAAACGTAAGCGTAAAGACGGGCCTGGTCAGGGTGCGCCGAACGGTCAGCAAGGAAATAACCCTGCAGGTGGTGGTCAGCAAGGCGGCAACAATCAACATGGCGGTAATAATCAGCATGGTGGTAATCGTCCTGATTTCAGAAACCGGCCGGGTGGTCAAGGGGGAGGCTATCAAGGTAATCGCCCAAATAATTTTAATCGTAATGCTTCGTCAACTCCAAAAGAGGAGCCTTCTGAAAAAGATATACAAGACCAGATTAAGGCTACGCTTGCCCGTTTAAGCGGTGCCGGTAAATCTGGCAAATTTGCACAACGTGCTAAGTTCCGTCGTCAAAAACGTGACGATGTAGCAGCCAGTGCCGATGAATTGGCAATGGAGCAGGATGCACAATCACGAGTGCTGAAGGTTACCGAGTTTGTTACCGCTAATGAACTGGCGCTAATGATGGATGTGTCTGTTACGCAGATCATCTCGACCTGTATGAGCCTAGGCATGTTTGTATCCATTAACCAACGCCTGGACGCCGAAACTTTGAGCATTGTTGCTGACGAGTTTGGTTATCAGGTTGAGTTTGTGAAACCCCAGGACGAGGAGGCAATTCTTGAGCAGACTGATGAACCGGGAGACTTGGTTCCGCGTGCGCCGATTGTTACCATTATGGGCCACGTTGACCACGGTAAAACATCGTTACTTGACTTTATACGCAAAACCAACGTTATAGGCGGCGAAGCCGGAGGTATTACCCAGCACATTGGTGCTTATGAGGTAACCCTGACTGATAACAAGGGCAAAATAACTTTCCTGGATACACCGGGTCACGAAGCGTTTACCGCTATGCGTGCCAGGGGTGCGCAGGTAACAGATATTGTAATTATTGTTATTGCTGCTGATGACAGCGTGATGCCGCAAACCCGCGAGGCTATTAACCATGCGCAGGCTGCAGGGGCACCTATTATTTTTGCATTCAATAAAATGGATCGCCCGGGTGCCAACGCCGATAAAATCCGCGAACAATTATCAACCATGAATATTTTGGTTGAGGAGTGGGGCGGTAAATATCAAACACAAGAAATATCGGCCAAAACCGGTATGAATGTAGAGTTGTTATTAGAAAAAGTATTGTTAGAGGCCGAGTTATTAGAACTTAAGGCCAATCCTAACAAACGTGCTGTAGGTACTGTTATTGAGGCTGCTTTAGATAAAGGCCGGGGTATTGTTACCACCATCCTGGTACAAGCCGGCCGTTTAAAAGTGGGCGACCCGATACTGGCAGGCTGTTACAGCGGCCGTGTCAAAGCATTAACCAACGAGCGTGGTCAGCGTGTCGAATCGGCAGGGCCATCGACACCGGTACAGGTATTAGGTATGCAGGGTGCGCCAACTGCAGGCGACAGATTTAACGTGCTTGAAAGCGAAAGTGAAGCCCGTGAAATAGCGAACAAACGCCTGCAATTACAACGTGAACAAGGCTTACGTACACAGAAACACATTACTTTGGATGAGATTGGCCGTCGTTTGGCGGTGGGTAACTTCAAAGAGCTGAATGTGATTGTTAAAGGTGACGTGGATGGATCAATCGAGGCATTGTCAGATTCATTGCTGAAACTATCTACCGAGCAGATACAGGTAAATGTGATATCAAAGGCCGTAGGTCAGATCTCCGAGTCGGACGTATTGCTGGCATCTGCATCAGATGCGATCATCATCGGTTTCCAGGTGCGTCCGTCAGGCGGTGCGCGTAAACTGGCAGAAGCCGAGCAGATCGATATCAGGCTATACTCTATCATCTACGATGCGATCAACGAGATCAAGGCAGCTATGGAAGGTATGCTGGCGCCGACATTCGAAGAAAAGATTGTGGCTAACGTCGAGATCCGCGAAACTTTCAAGATCAGCAAAGTGGGTACCATTGCAGGTTGTATGGTGTTAGACGGTAAGATTACCCGTAACAGCAAGATCCGCATTATCCGCGAAGGTGTGGTTATCTATACCGGCGAGCTGGCTTCATTGAAACGCTTTAAAGATGATGTTAAAGAGGTATCGGCCAACTACGAGTGCGGTCTGAATATTCAGAACTTTAACAACATTGAGGTAGGCGACATAGTTGAGGCTTACGAAAACGTAGAAGTTAAACGCAAGCTGTAAATTCAGCAAGCTGATTATATATTAAAAAGGCTTTGTAGGAATTTCTGCAGAGCCTTTTTTGTTTTGGTTGGAAGGCGTGGACTCGTCGGTCTTTGCTGCGGTCGACCAACCCTCTCTTTGCCTTCGGCGGAAAAGATAGAAGGATATTCAATACAAATCCGCCCTTGTCATGCTGAGCATAGTGAAGGATCTTATACGCTTTGATAAGATACTTCGCTATGCTCAGCATGACAATTCGAATATTTAATGTCCCTCCCGCGTTAAGGATTGTAGCGGATACCGGCCTTGCGCTTAATGCCTGCAGCCGT
>DATCXS010000185.1:0-10906 GCA_036565645.1 Mucilaginibacter sp. | reverse complement strand
CGGCAGCGGCTTCCTATCCCTTCCAGGTGGTACAAACCTCAAACGCGGGTGTGAAACTGCATTTGGATAAAAGGAATAGCCATACTTACCAGTTAGCGCTGCAAGGCTGGGCGACGCATGAGAGTGCCGTTAAGATATTACAGGCAGGCGGTAAAGATACCAGTGTATTGCATACGGCTAACAACCGCGGGTTTAAAGGATTCAATACCGGTGTTAAATTAAGCGAGACATTGACCACTAAAGTTGTTTTCAATAAATCGCATAATGTGGTAGCTAAAATCACCGGTACTAAACGGCCTGATGAATATATCATCTACAGTGCGCACTGGGATCATTTAGGTGTAGGTAAACCGGATGCCAGGGGCGATAGTATTTACAACGGCGCATTAGATAATGCCAGCGGTACCGCAGCGCTTTTAGAAATTGCCCGTGCGTTTAAAGCTATGAAAACTCCGCCGGAAAGAACGGTTGTTTTCCTTTCGGTAACTGCCGAAGAGCAAGGCTTGCTGGGTTCTGAGTACTACGCGGAGAATCCAATTTATCCGGTTGATAAAACTGTTGCAAATATTAATATCGACGGAATAAACAACATTGGTAAAACTAAAGATGTAAGCACTTATGGAAGCGGTCAATCTGAGCTGACAGACTATTTAACGACTGAACTGGCTAAAAGTGGCAGATACCTGGCCCCTGAAACTCATCCCGAGGCTGGCCTTTATTTTCGTTCAGATCATTTTAGTTTTGCAAAAGTCGGCGTGCCGTCAATTACCATCGGTAATGGTGTTGATGTGGTAGGCAAAGGTAAAGACTACGGCAAGAAATTAGATGATCAGTATACTGCCACCCGCTACCATCAGCCTGCTGATCAATATGACAGTACCTGGAACCTGGAAGGCGGCCTAGAAGATACTGAGCTGTTTTTCCAGATAGGGAAGCGCCTGGCTTTTGAAACCACTTTCCCTCAATGGAAAGCTGGGTCAGAGTTTAAGAAGTTGAGGAAGTAAATAAGTCGATGCGTCAGTATAATTTTTATACTTACATCCTGACCAATTATGACCGTAAAATTCTGTACACTGGTATTACCAACGATTTAGATAGACGTTTGATTGAACATTATTCCGGAGCAGACACTAGGGGTAGCTTTACTTATAAATATAAATGCTTTTACTTAGTTTGGTTTGAAAGACATCAATACGTTAATCATGCTATTGAAAGAGAAAAAGAAATAAAGGGTTGGAAAAGAGATAAAAAAATAGAGCTTATTGAACAGGAAAATCCTAATTGGATATTTTTGAATAGCAAAGTTATGGAATGGCCACCTAAAGGTTAAGGTTGGACACTTTGACAATAGCGAAGCATTTGCGAATTGTATTATTGCGGCTCGGCAGATGCTTCGTACCGCAGCATGACAAACGGGGTTAAAAATAAGTTTGTCATTCTGAGCGATAGCGAAGAATCTGTCGACTTCGCACCTTAAAATAATTACACGTTCCTCAACAAATAATCCTTAAATCCTTCAAAATCTTTTCCTAAAGAAACTGCTTGTTTTTCTTTGGTTTGTAAAGCAGCCACTTGCTCAGGCACTTCCACATGGCCGGCTATTTCTGTTGGAAATACATCCGGGAACTTACAGGGATGCGCGGTTGATAAGAAAATGCCTGTGACGTTGTCTGTGTGCTGGTCTTGCTGATAATCTTTCAGCGCCTGCCAGGCTATGGCAGTGTGCGGGCAGGCCACATACTTGTAATGATCGTAAATGGATTTGATCGCAGTTAAGGTCTCATCATCATTGAAGCTATAGCCGCTTATCATCTGACCAATTTGGGTGGGATCTTCTTTAAACATATCGGCAATACGCACCCAGTTGCTTGGGTTGCCCACGTCCATCGCATTCGACAGCGTTGCTACAGATGGTTTAGGTTGATAAATCCCCGTTTTTAAAAACTGCGGAACGGTATCATTAACATTGGTAGCTGCAACGAGATGCTGCGCCGGCAAGCCCATTTTCCAGGCCAGTACACCTGCGCCGATATTGCCGAAATTACCGCTTGGTACTGAGAATACGACTTTGGCCTTACCCAACTTCAAAGCTTGCGCGTAAGCACTGAAGTAATAAAAGGTCTGTGGTATCAGTCGCGCGATATTGATGGAATTAGCTGACGTTAAGCGATATTTAGCATTCAACTCCGGGTCGGTAAATGCTTGTTTTACCAATGCCTGGCAATCGTCAAAGGTGCCATCAATTTCCAGTGCCCGGATATTTTGTCCATTGGTAGTTAATTGCCGTTCCTGGACATCACTTACTTTCCCTTTGGGGTAAAGAATAGTTACACGGGTATTCGGCACACCTAAAAAGCCCAAAGCCACTGCACCGCCGGTATCACCCGATGTTGCAACCAGCACATCCAACTGCTTTTCGCCTTCCTCCAAAAAATAACTCATCACCCGGCTCATAAAGCGGGCGCCAAAGTCTTTAAAAGCTAATGATGGGCCGTGAAAAAGCTCAAGCACATAAACATGGTCCTCCAGCTTAACTATCGGTGCATAAAAATTAATGGCATCATTGATAATCGCTTTCAGATCATCAGCCGGAATATCATCGCCCAATAAATTTTGTGCTACGTGAAAGGCAATTTCCGGTAAGGAATAACGGTCCAGATTATTGATAAACTTGTCATCCAACCGCGGAATGGCAACCGGCATATAAAGCCCTTTATCCTGCGGCATGCTATTAAACACGGCGTCCTTAAAACTTACGCGCGATGATGTATTATTGGTACTGTAAAATTTCATATTGATTTCGGATATCGAATTTTCGATTTTTTTTGTCATTCTGAGCAATAGCGAAGAATCTACCCACTTTACAACCAGCGTCTAACAGTTCAACAGATGCTTCGTTCCTCGGCATGACAAAAGTTTTAACTTTTTAATTTTGACTTTTTACTTACCCCAGCACCCTCGGCCCTGCATCATTAATGGGCGATACATAGGCATTTGACCCAATCTTGATGCCATTTAAATGCTGTTGTAGTTTTTGGGTGATGTTATGCGCGGTTTGCTCATCGCGGGTAAAGGCGAACACTGACGGACCCGAACCCGAAATGCCAAAACTTACTGCCCCCAACTCCATTGCCATTTCACGCATTTTATAAAAATCCGGAATTAGCATAGAGCGAACTGGTTCAACCAGTACATCCTGCATACTGCGGCCTATCAGGTCTATATCATTCATAAACAAACCGCTTACCAGCCCGGCGATATTGCCCCATTGGGTAACCGCGTCTTTCATGTTTATTTTATTGCGGATGATCTGACGCGCTTCGCGGGTAGGAACGTCAACATCCGGGAATACAATGGCGCAATACAAATCCTTAGGATGTGGCAATCTTACTACATCCAATGGTGCATAACTACGAATCAGCACAAAGCCACCAAACAGGGCGGGCGCTACGTTATCAGCGTGGCCGTGGCCGCAGGCCATTTCCTCGCCTTTCATGGCAAAGGGCAACTGGTTTATCGGATCGCTGGTGTCGCCTAACAAAGTTTTAGCAGCAAACAACCCAGCCACGGTGCTGGCCGAGCTTGAACCCAGTCCACTGCCTATCGGCATTTTTTTATGCAGCTCGATGTCCAGTCCCAAATCGGTGCGGCCGATGCTTTCCAGATAATGCTTAACGCTGACACTTACTGTGTTTTTAGCCGGATCCATTGGCAGGCGGCCATCATCGCCGGTAATTTTGCTTATGGTAATGCCGGGTTTATCGGTTACCCGCATGATCACTTCATCGCCGGGAGCGTTAACGGCAAAACCTAAAACGTCGAATCCGCAAACCACATTAGCAACAGTTGCCGGGGCGAAAACCTGTATGCTCTCGCCAGCTTTTAAAGCATCTGCAGATATCATTTCTTTTATATTATTTTCCATAAACTCTTTTCAATTAATTCGCTCCCACATTTATCAAATCTGCAAATACACCGGCGGCGGTAACCTCAGCCCCTGCACCTGGGCCTTTTACTACCAGGGGGCGTTCTTTATAACGGTCAGTGGTGAAGGATATAATATTATCACTGCCCGACAGCATATAGAACGGATGGTTTTCATCCACCATTTGCAGGGTAATTGATGCTTTGCCGTTCTCTAACTTTCCAATATAACGTAATACTTTACCTTCGGCTTCTGCTTTATTTTTAAGGTTGGCAAAATAAGCGTTTTCATTTTTCAGGGTCTGATAAAAATCTTCAACACTGGTTGCATCCAGGCAGGCTTGGGGCAACATGCTTTCAATTTGTACATCCGATGCTTCAAGAGCATAACCGGCATCGCGGGCCAGTATGAGCATTTTGCGCATAAAGTCGGTGCCACGCAGGTCGTCGCGGGGATCGGGCTCGGTATAGCCTTTGTCCTGAGCCAGTTTTACGGTATCGTGGAAATTGGCATCGCCTTTAAAATTGTTGAATAAAAAGGAGATGGTGCCCGACAGGATAGCTTCTATCTTTTGCACGCGGTCACCGCTATTCATTAAATCTTTTAACGTGCGGATGATCGGCAAACCTGCGCCGACATTGGTTTCATAAAAGAAATCAACGCCATGCTGCCGTGCAGTATCTCTGAACGTTTTATATTGCTGATAAGAGCCGGAATTACCAATCTTATTACAAGTAACAATAGATATCGTCGACTTCAACACATCCTCATAAAACTCAATAGGTTTTGGGCTGGCGGTATTGTCAATAAATACGCAGTTGGGTAGGTTCATGCTTTTCATTTTGGCAATGAAGGTTGCCAGGTCTGCTTGTTCGCCGGCCTGGTCCAGTTCCTCTTCCCATTTACTTAGTGAAACGCCGTCTGCATTAAAAAACATTTTACGGGTATTGCTAATGCCCGCTATTTTTACCTGGATGCCATTGTTCTCCTGCAAAAAAGCCGTGTGTCCATTCAGTTGTGTAAATAATGTTTTACCGATGTTGCCGGTACCCAGGCAAAAGGCGTGTAAGGTTTTGGTGAGCTGTACAAAGAAGGCATCGTGAACTGCGTTCAAAGCCTTGGCCAGATCGTGCGAAGAAACAATAACCGAAATATTATACTCTGACGAGCCCTGCGCTATGGCTCTCACATTGACCCCGTTTCTGCCAAGGGCATGGAACAGTTTGCCTGATACGCCCGGAGTTTCCTTCATATTCTCACCAACAACCGCCAGTATAGCTAAATCTCTTTCTATCTCAATATGTTCCAGTTTTTTGGCGAGTAGCTCCAACTCAAACTCATGTTCGATAACCTGGCGCGCACGCTCGGTATCGCCCGGCGAAACGGCGAAGGTTATGCTGTGCTCTGACGACGATTGGGTGATCAGGATCACGTTGATCTGCTCGCGTGCAAGCAATGAGAATAACCTGCCACTAAAACCTGATTTACCCACCATGCCGCTGCCTTCGACATTCAATATACTGATGTTGTTAATAGACGAGATACCTTTAATAGCCTGATTAGAAGGCTTACAATCATGCTGAATAACCGTACCCGCAAAGTCCGGCTCAAAGGTATTTTTAATAACAATCGGTATTTTTTTCAAAAACGCCGGGATCATTGTCGGCGGATAAATAACCTTGGCACCGAAGTACGATAGCTCCATCGCTTCAGTATAAGTAAGCTCGGGTAATGAAAAAGCTTTCTTAACCATGCGCGGGTCGGCAGTCATCATTCCGTTAACATCGGTCCATATCTGTATTTCGCTTGCATTCAGTGCTGCGCCGAAAATCGCCGCGGTGTAATCGCTCCCGCCACGGCCCAGGGTAGTGATCTGCTCCGCATCATTACTGGCTATAAAGCCGGTGACAATTAAAGTCTTGCCTTTATTTTCCTGGTATAGTCCCCGGATCAATTGCTCGGTCAGTTCAGTATTTACCTTGGCCTGGCCGAAAGAACTATCGGTTTTGATCACGGCCGATGCGTCCACAAATTCGGCAGGGAAGTATTGCGCTGCAATTTTGCTGATCATTAGTGTCGAGCAGCGCTCGCCATAGCTTAATACCAGGTCGCGTGTTTTTGGGGTCAGTTCACGTAGTGTAAGCACACCTTGCAGTAGTTCTTCCAGCTGATTAAAGTTGATTTTTAAGCGGGTCAAAGCCGGGTTTTGATCCCGTATCTCCAACAGTGCTTTAACAATCTCGAAGTGACGCTTTTCCAGTTGAGCCAGTTGTTTGGTAAAATCATTGCCAAGAGCAGCTTCCTCGGCCATAGCAAGCAGCAGATTAGTTACACCATTCATGGCCGACAGCACGACTACCGGTTTATCGTCAACTGCTTGTTTAACTTCATCTTGTAAGATGCTTAACAGGGTTTTAATACTTTGAACCGAACCTACGGATGTTCCGCCAAATTTTAGAATTTTCATTTTGGGCTATTTAAAAACAAAAGCGCCTTCCTCTGTGTGGAGGAAGGCGCTCATGTGGTTTTATTTTATGTCTTTTTACACCATACGATTATCTTCCCCTGTGGCTATTGCCGGTGGTTGTAATCGTTGTAATGGTTGTGTTGTTAATTGTCATTGTTTTAATGGCAGCAAATTAAATGCTTAATTTTTGAAATTACAAGAATTATATTTTATTTTTTAGTTGCTCTGCCGATTTTATCAATGTTAACAGTATAGTTCGCTTTTAAAGCGTTTAGCTAACAAACCGGTTGCCTGATCTAAATCTATATCAATTACCAAAATTCCAGGTTTACTATAAGGCTGCCAGGCAATACATTCGCCTTGGGGGTTAATAACAGACGAAGCAGAGTCGGGATATTGAAAACTATAGTTCACACTGGCAAAGTAAATAGTGTTCTCTCTCGACCGCATCATCATAGCTTTTTCATAATAGGGATTATCCATACTGCCCCATTCGGTTGGTGTGGCGCCGTCCTCATCACTACCCGAACAATGTGGGTGAAAAACGATTTTAGCATCACGCATGGCCGCCCAGCGCACTGTTTCAGGATAACGGAACCCCTCATGACATATCACAATGCCAAACTTTACACCATCTATCTCAAACATCTTGCGCCCGGTGCCGGGTATCCAGATATCATCTTCGGTAGGGTCAAGTTGTGTTTTGGATTGATAGCCTTGCAGTTCGCCCTTGGCAGATATCACCCAGGCCACGTTTTGAAAACCGTCAGAGGTATACCAGTCCATCGGCAATATTATAGCGATGCTATTGTCCGCAGCTATCTGTTGAGCTTTCGTTAAAGCATCTTGTAATTGTTGTTCAGTAGCTTTCCCGACGTTAAATTCGGGATATGGATAGCCTGGAATAAACGATTCAGGAAAGCAAATGATCCCGGCTTTTTGTGCTGATGCTTCCTGGGTCAGCTTTTCAAGCTGATATAATCCTTCTGCTATTGAAGTTGGGAAAGATGGCGATGCCAATGCAATTTTCATAGACGCTATTAATGTTACCTTAAAGTTCAGGATTTTTAGGCAGATGTTTGAGAGTATTCTACATCACTTTTTAAATTTCTACCTTTACCGCAACATGCAGGGATTAGTCACAAAATCAACCGGAAGCTGGTACCAGGTTCAAACACCCGGCGGCGAGCGGTATGATTGCCGGATAAAAGGTAAATTCAGGATCAAGGGGATCGTCACTACTAACCCTATTGCTGTTGGCGATGAAGTTGATTTTGAACTGGAGCCGGACCAGCAAACAGCGGTCATTACCAATCTGCATCCGCGGAAAAACTACATTATCCGCAAATCAATCAATTTGTCTAAACAGGGCCAGATCATCGCAGCTAATCTGGATCAGGCATTGTTGGTGGTTACGCTGGCGTCGCCGCGCACTTCGTTGGGGTTTATTGACCGCTTTTTAGTTACTGCTGAGGCCTATGATATCCCGGCTGGCTTGATTTTTAATAAGCTGGATCTGTTTAGCAAGGAAGGGTTGGATATCCTGGCCAATTATAAAGCTATTTACCAGGATATAGGCTACCCATGTTATGAAGTTTCGGCCCTGGCTGGCACCAATATCGACCAGGTACAAGCTTTGCTGAAGGATAAGATTACGCTTATTTCCGGCCATTCGGGTGTAGGTAAATCCAGCATGATAAATGCCCTGTTGCCCGACCTGGCCCTGCGCACCAGCGAGGTTTCTGAATGGAGCGACAAAGGCACCCACACCACCACTTTTGCCGAAATGTTTGAGACGCCACAAGGCGGCTTTATCATTGACACACCAGGTATTCGCGAGTTGGGTATCATCGATATTGAAAAAGAGGAATTGGGCCATTTCTTCCCCGAAATGCGCGAGCGCATGCACAATTGCAAGTTCAATAACTGCCAGCACATTAATGAGCCAGGTTGCGCCGTATTAGCCGCTCTTGAACGCGGTGAGATCGAGCCATCACGCTATGACAGTTACCTGAGTATTTATCATGGTAATGATACGCGGGCTTGAGGGCTTAGGCTGGCCATCAAATATTTGTTACAAATTTCTAAATTTACTTATCCGTCTAAAACTAATACACAGCCTTTGGGTTGGTCTTTAAATAAATAGGCCGTCATTATGAAAAAACTGATCTTCGCCTTACCGTTGCTATTGCTTACCATGACCGCATATTACCACATGGACAATGGCTCATGGACGCTGGTTTCGTCAACCAATACACCGTCGTCGCGCAATGAATGCGGATTTGCAGCCGTTAACGGAAAACTATATTTAGTAGGTGGTGATGCCCCTGCTCAGCCGGTTGAAATATATGATCCTGTAACTTCAACGTGGACAAAGGGTGCCGTCGCTCCATCCATTATGCACCATTTTCAGGCTGTTGGTTTGGGTGATAGGGTTTATGTGCCGGATGCTTTTTCTGACCGTAATTATCCTAACCAGGTACCTTTAGCCAATGCGTATGCTTATGATACTAAAAATGATACCTGGCATCAACTGGCCGGGCTACCCGAAAACCGTCGGCGGGGTGGGGCGGGGGCTGCAGTTTATAAAGGTAAGCTGTACCTGGTATGCGGCATTTTGCATGGGCACCATGATGGCACCAATGGCTTATTTGACGAGTACGACCCAAAAACAAATAAGTGGACCAGCCTGCCCGATGCCCCGCACATTCGCGACCATAGCATGGCTGTTGTGGTAAAAGATAAGCTGTATGCCGTAGGCGGGCGCAATACCAGTTTGCACGATCCTGATAACTTTATGTCGTTTTTTGATAAGGTGGTGCTGGATGTGGATTGCTACGATTTTAAGACAGGCAAATGGAGCACCCTGGCGGCCCGACTGCCAAAGGGTACCGGCGGCGGCAATTGTGTAAATTTAGACAATAAGATATTCTACATAGGCGGCGAACGGGCTACCGCTACTACACCCAACGGCCCGCAGAAAGATGTCTACTATATCGACCCGGAAAAGGATACCGAATGGAAGACCGCACCAAGTTTAAACAAAGCCCGTAATGGCGTGGGTGCCGCGGTTTATAATCACCAGATATATATTGCCGGGGGTGCTGGTGGAGATATTGGTTTGGAAAGATTTGAGTGGAAGTAAGCCCCGTTTCCGGAGGCGGTGATCCACGCACGCATGTGTATCACTTTGGATCACCTTGTAAGTATAATCTGCTGAAAATCAGCTATTACTGGAATTTAATTTGTAAAAGCGGATCACTTTGGATCAACTTTTATGACTTATAGGTCAGTTTTTTGGATCACCTGTTTTTTGGATCAGAAGATATTAATCTCCTAACAAAGCCTTCAAATTATCCAGCGTATCGGCCTCCTCTTTGGGTTTATCATGACGCCAGCGCAGTATGCGGGGGAAGCGCAAGGCAATACCCGACTTATGCCTTGCAGAGCGGTTAATACCCTCAAAACCGATCTCAAAAACCAATTCAGGTTTAACAGTCCGCACCGGACCGAATTTTTCGAGTGTATTACGTTTGACGAAATAGTCTACTTTATTGATCTCGGCATCGGTGAGGCCCGAGTAGGCTTTGGCAAATGGTACCAGTTTGTCGCCGTCCCAAACGGCAAAGGTATAGTCGGTGTACAGGTCGGCACGACGGCCGTGACCTTTTTGAGCGTAGATCATTACAGCGTCGACAGAAAGCGGGTCTATCTTCCATTTCCACCAGTCGCCGCGTTTGCGGCCAACCTGGTAGGCAGCGCTTTTGCGCTTCAGCATAATGCCTTCGGCAATCATCGCCCGCGATTGTTCGCGGATGGTTGCCAGTTGGCTCCAACTGTTAAAATTGATTAAGGCAGATATATTGAATGTCTCCGGATATTTTGTGATCGATTGCAGCTGTTCCAGTATTTCCCTACGCTCGCTTTGGGTTTTATTGCGGATGTCATTGCCGGCATGTTCCAGACAGTCATAAGCAATCAACGCCACCGGGCTTTCTTCTAATATTTTTTTATTCAGATTTTTACGGCCGATGCGCGTCTGCAACACATTGAACGGCATGGGTCGGCCGTCCTGAAAGCTTAATATTTCGCCATCTAACACGGTACCGTCCGGCAGGTCATTTAAAAACGGATGCAGCTCAGGGAATTTTTCTGTGGCTAAATCCTCACCGCGGCTCCATATAAAAATCTTGCCATCGCGTTTAATTAATTGTGCGCGGATACCATCCCACTTCCACTCGGCCTGCCAACCGGCGGCGTCGCCTAAAGCACTTTTTAAGTCGTCTGCCGATTTTTGTTTTTCGGAAGTCTCCTGTATCGGGTAGGCCAGGAAGAAAGGGTAGGGGCGTGATATGTCGTCGGCAGCACCTTGTTCGCGGATCAGTTGTTCGTAGGTGTAAGTTTCCGGCATCCAGTTACCCATAATACGGTGCGTGAGCGTAGCAGCATCCAGCCCGGTAATATCAGCCAGTGCTTTGATTACCAGGTTTTGCGATACGCCAACGCGGAAACTA
>DATCXS010000057.1:0-2293 GCA_036565645.1 Mucilaginibacter sp. | reverse complement strand
CATAAAGCCAAATACGTTACGGTCTTTATTAGTAATACCTGCTATGTTTTCTAATGATCCGTTAGGGTTTGCATCAGGCGTTATGTTGCCCGACTCATCGCAATAGCGGAATAGTATCTGGTCGTTATCTTTTAATGATTGCAATAGTTCAGCATCGGCAAAATAGTTGCCTTCGCCATGCGCCACCGGTATTTTCAAGGCACGCTCCGGATTAATCTGTGCAGTGATCAATGAGTTTGAAGTCTGCGCTTTCATGTGGATATTGTGGCAAATAAATTTACGGTTGGCATTGTGCAGTAAAGCACCCGGTAGTAATCCGGCCTCGGTTAATATCTGGAACCCGTTGCAGATACCCAGTACATAACCGCCATTGTTGGCAAACTGAATTACCTGCTGCATAATTGGCGAAAAACGGGCAATAGCGCCCGAGCGTAAATAGTCGCCAAAAGAGAAGCCGCCCGGCAGTATAATAAATTCGGCACCTTGCAGGTCATGATCTTTATGCCAAAGTCTAACAACCTCTTGCCCCATTACTTTTTCTAATACGTGTATGATGTCTTCATCACAATTAGATCCCGGAAATATTACAACTCCAAATTTCATCAGCTATGCGTTTTTTGTTTTGTTTCTGTAGCTATACAACCACTACAGAGATTTTGATGCTACAAATCTAATATAACAGCCGAAATTTGAACGAATGTAAAAGTTAAAAATTGTTAAACTGAAAATAGATGATACCTGCAAGCAGTATAAAAAACAAGCTTTCATAAAACCAGCGGGCGCCGGCGTACAGAAAATAATAGGCAAAGAATATACTTAACGGAATAACGCATAGTAAAAAATGCGTTAACGAAAACTGTGCTTTTACATAGAACGACAGCCCTGTGATAAGAAAAACCACGAACAATAACTGGAACGATTTACGTATCTGCACATAACTTCTGAAAAATATTTGCTGTATACGGAAAACGCCTAACATAAATATTACAATAACTGGTATCAGTACCAGGTAGTTATTGTTATTGATGCTAATATGGGTAGGAAATTTTGTAGTAAGGGGTGTCCATATAGTTGAAAACTGCGGGAGCTTATTGCGCAGATAATAGATCACCGCCAAAAAGAAAAATACCGTAGCATAACCCATAATGCCAATGACCCACTCGCGCCAGTAAAACGGCCTGAATAGTAGGAGCGCTGCCCATATTGCCAAAAACAAATAAATGAACGGGAAATAAATAAGCGAGCCTATGGCTACAATCATCCCCAAATCATACGTTATAGATTTTGCATCGTCGCCTTTATACAGATCAAATAACTTATACAGCATCCATATCAGTAAAAAATTACAGATAAGCGGCGGACTTAAAATCAAGAACGGTGTAAATAACCCCGAAAGTGTTACATACATCAGCGCAGGCAAGAAACTGGGCTTGCCCAACAGGCCAAACTGGCTGGTTAGCCTGTTAACCAGTAAAGCCTGTATAAAAATCAGCACCGCAGCCAAAAAAACATTGACCAGCGGCGGAAAATCATACTGGTAGGCACCCGGCGCCAGCAAACGGGCAAATGGTTCAAGATAGGTAAACTCTAACTTAGCAGGGACATTGTAAATAAACCCAATGCGCAACAGAAACAATAAAATACCCAGCCATAAAATATTTAGCGGATTATAGGTTCTGAACAAGTTTATCATGACTGCAATATTAGCAGAAAAAGAGGGTATGTTAAAATAGAGAGATGAAATATCTATCTGTCATCCTGAACTCCAGGATCCTAAAACGGTGATATTCAACCTCAATTTACTTAGCGTGTGGGATGCCGAAATAATTCGGCATGACGGTAGCGAGTTTATCGCGCGTATCTCTTCACCATATCATGCACAATACGGGCAGTTTCATCCGGAAAATCAACCCATACGCGCTCATCGCTTTTAATCCAGTTATTGAGGCGTTTTACAAAATTGCTGTCGATAGCTTGCACCACAGGCACCCCGAGGCGTGATGCGGCCAGGGCATTGCACTGCTGCTCGTACTGGCCCAGCATGGGTATCATCATTACCTTTTTTTGCAGGTATAGCGCCTCGGCAGGGCCTTCAAAACCGCCGCCGGTCAACAACCCGTCGCAACTGGCAAGGCTTACGTTAAAACCTTCGTTATTTACGGGTATCACCTGCACATTGCCATCAGTATAGCCAGCTTTTTGACGTTTAGAGAAAACATGCCAGTGCACATCTGTTTGTTTAAGCAGCTCCGTTAACTTTTTATCGTCGTATGCAGGCAGGTAAACCGTGTAA
>DATCXS010000341.1:0-5813 GCA_036565645.1 Mucilaginibacter sp. | reverse complement strand
ACTGGCAGGGTAATCCCGGCATCGGCAGCCCTTATGGGGAAACCGGCCGCTATGAAGCAACGTCGTTACAGAAAGCATTTTATCATGACCGCGATAAGCTGCTGGCGCTGTTCCCGCTTAATTTGAAGGGCCAAAAAGTTTATAAAAACGCACCGTTTGATGTGACCGAAAGTGAATTGGAAAACACCTTCTTTACCCGTTGGGACAGCATAAAAAATAACGTTGTGCTAAACTGGGTAGATGTTACCGACGAAAAGAGCGGCTACGGTATGGCTATGCTTACCGACCATACTACCAACTACACTCATGGCGAAGATTTTCCGTTGGGTTTAGACGTTGCTTACTCGGGCGTTGGCTTATGGGGCCGAAATTATACGTTAAAATATCCTACAGAAATGAATTACGCCCTGGTGCCACATGCCGGCAAATGGGATAAAGCCGGTATCTGGACAGAAAGCGACAAGTTTAATGAGCCGGTGGAAGCGGGGGCGTTTTTTTCAACCACGCCGCACCCTGCGGGGAGTGCTGCACCAAATAAGATTACACATTCGATGATTAACGTTACGGGTACAGGCTTAGAGGTTTCGTCAGTAAGCATGCAAGGTAAAGATTTGCTGGTACGTGTATTTAATGCCGAAGGGAATGACCGGCCTAAAACAATAACGGTTAACGTAGTTGCAGATAAAGCAGAATTAGTAGAGCTGGATGGACGGGTAAAAGGCAAACTGGCCTTGCGCAAAGAGGCATCGGCAGCAAGTAATGTGACGGTGGCGATGCCACGGTTTGGTATACGCACCATAAAATTTACTAATGCAAGAGCCGCAAAATAAATTAGCTTTGAGGCACCAATTAAAACACATACATAATGAAATTTACCAATACTACTAAGGCCGTTGCTACTAAGGCCGCGCTTGGTCTGTCATTTTTACTCCTCATTTTTGTTGCCTGTAAAAGCCGCAAAACCGGCAGTAATACCGCCTCAAATGCCTATCCCGAAGCTAAATTGGGTTGGGAACTGGGCGCGCAGGCATACTCGTTTAACCGTTATACTTTTACTGAAGCCGTCGCTAAAATAGACAGTTGTAATTTGCGCTATGTAGAAGCATTTCCGGGCCAGCGCATAGGCGGCGGCTTAAAAGGCTCTATAAGCCCCGACATGGACAAGGCCACCCGCGACGCTGTGCTGGACATGTTAAAAGCTAAAAACGTGAAATTGGTTGCCTTTGGTGTTACCGGTGCCAACGATGAAGCCGGCTGGATCAAACTGTTCGATTTCTGTAAATACATGGGCATTGCCACCATCACTGCCGAGCCTAATGAAAAGGACCTGCCCATGCTTTCAAAACTGGCCGATCAATATCAGATCAACATCGCTATACATAACCACCCGAAGCCATCGCATTACTGGAACCCGGATATATTACTGAATGCTATTAAAGGGCAAAGTAAACGCATTGGCGCCTGCGCCGACATCGGCCACTGGACACGCTCATACCTTGACCCTATTGAGTGCCTGAAAAAACTGGACGGCCACGTGTTGCACCTGCACATGAAAGACCTGAATCAACAAGGCGAGCAAGGACACGATGTACACTGGGGCGAAGGCGTGTCAAACACCGCAGGTGTTATCGCCGAGCTGAAACGTCAGCATTTTAAGGGTGAGCTGTCGGCCGAGTACGAATATAACTGGTTAACCAACAGCAAAGACATTGCTGCCAGTGCAGTTAATTTCCGCAGATTGGTAGCAGCGTCAAACTAAACAATACCCTAACTAAAGTATGAAAAGATTGAAGGCATTATTGATTACCGCAGCCATTTGTCAGGGTATCAATGCCTCTGCGCAGGATTACGTAAAATATGTAAATACGCTGCAGGGCACTTATTCCAATTACGGATTATCGTATGGCAGTACCTACCCCACCGTGGGTTTACCCTATGCCGAGCATTTTTTTTCGGCGCAAACCGGGAAAAACGGCGATGGCTGGAAATATCAATACCAGGCCGATAAGATCAGGGGATTTGAACAGGTGCACCAATGCAGCCCCTGGATGGGTGATTACGCCGCCTTTTCGCTCATGCCGATTGAAGGCGAATTGCGACCTAACGAAGATAAACGCGCGTCGTCATTTAAACATGAAAATGAATATGCCAAACCGCACGACTACCGAGTAAAGTTTGATAACGGCATTACCGCCGAGATGTCGCCGGTTGAGCGCGGCGCTGTAATGCAGTTTAATTTTACAGGCAAGGATAAGGCTTACCTGATCTTTGACGGCTATACCAAATTTGCACAGATAACTATATTGCCCAGGCAGAAAAAGATCATAGGCTTTGTGCACAATGGTACGTTTATCCCCAAAGATTTTAAGAATTATTTTGTGATCCAGTTTGACCAGCCGTTTGTGAGCTATGGCACCTGGCGGGATAAAGGAGATGCCATTAATAAAGGCATAGACACTATTGGCGGCAATGCCGTGGGTTGTTACCTGGAGTTTAAAAAAGGCGCCAAAGTGCAGGTTAAAATGGCATCGTCATACATCAGCCCTGAGCAGGCCGAGCTGACGTTTAAACAAGAGTTGGCTCCGATTAAAAGCATCGGGCAAACCAAAGCAGCAGCGTTTAAGATCTGGAATGATTTACTGGGCCGGATTAAAGTAGAAGGCGGTACCGAAGCCGAAAAGGAAACATTTTATTCGTGCCTGTTTCGCTCTAACCTGTTCTCGCGTAAGTTTTATGATCTTGACGAAAATAATAAACCCTATTATTTCAGTCCGTACGATAGTAAGGTGCATCAGGGCTATATGTATACCGATAACGGCTTTTGGGACACCTTCCGTACGCAGTTTCCTTTGGATAATATTTTGCATCCCGAGATGCAGGGCCGTTATATGCAAAGTTTACTGGATGCACAGCAGCAATATGGCTTTTACCCGATATGGTCAAATCCCGGTATGTCTGGTGTGATGCTGGGCAACCATGCCATATCCTTATTGGCTGATGCCTGGGCAAAAGGAGTAAGAAGTTTTGACCCTCACCAGGCATTGGCGGCCTATTTGCACGAGGCGACTAACAAAGGCCCCTGGGGTGGCGCAAATGGACGCGAAGGCTGGAAGGATTACTTTACGCTTGGCTATATCCCGACAGACGAGGTACACGAAAGCGGCGCCAAGACCCTCGAATATGCTTATGACGATTTTTGTGCTTATTGGCTGGCCAAAAGCATAGGCGATAAATTTTACGAAAATATTTTTGCGCGGCAAATGTATAACTACCGTAACATTTACGATGCACGGGCAGGGTTTATGCATGGCCGTAACCGGGCGGGCGAATGGACGCCAAACTTCGACCCGATAGAATGGGGCGGCGCGTTTACTGAGGGCAACTCCTGGCAATATAGCTGGTCGGTTTTCCACGACATTAAAGGATTGGTTAAATTGATGGGTGGCGAACAGGTTGTGCAAGCTAAGCTGGATACTTTTTTTAATACCAGCAGCAAATTTAAAGTAGGTTCTTATGGCCATGAAATTCATGAAATGACGGAAATGGTGCTGGCTAAGATGGGGCAATATGCACATGGCAACCAGCCTTGTATGCATGTGGGCTACCTGTATAATTACGTGAGGCAGCCCTGGAAAACGCAGGCGCGCGTGCGCGCAGTGATGGACAAATTGTACAATGCCGGTCCCAAGGGTTTCCCCGGCGATGAAGATCAGGGGGCGATGTCGTCATGGTATGTCATCAGCGCGATGGGATTGTACAGCGTAACGCCCGGCATCGACCAGTATAATATAGGCAGCCCGGTATTTAATAAAACCACGATTGCGTTAGAGAATGGTAAGAAATTCACCATTATTGCCAATAACAACAGCAAAGCCAATGTTTACATTGCATCGGCAACGCTTAATGGTAAACCGTATGGCCATAACTTTATTTATCATAGCGATATTGTGAACGGCGGCACACTGGTATTGAACATGAGCGATAAACCAAATACCAGCCGCGGCATACGCGACGAGGACAGGCCGTTTTCGGTATCTGACCGTAAATAGCCGTTTGATGTTTCGAGCATAAAAGATTAGTTTTATATAAACCGTCCATTTAAACCTGTTAGTATGAAAGCATTTAGACACCTTTTACGTGCATCGCTTTGCGTTGCGTTTTGTTTGACGACAATAAACAGCTTTGCCCAACGCGAGCGCTTTACGGCCAAAAAGTTTGTGGACAAGGCCGGTGATACCTTGCGTTATTGTATCCTGGACCCTGACCATGACACGC
Source organism: Mucilaginibacter sp. (assembly GCA_036565645.1). Classification (GTDB taxonomy): domain Bacteria; phylum Bacteroidota; class Bacteroidia; order Sphingobacteriales; family Sphingobacteriaceae; genus Mucilaginibacter. Next base: position 1,538 of record DATCXS010000341.1, on the reverse strand, counting down.
TGCGAAGCACCCCGTTAGTGATCTTTTTACATGGCAGCGGCGAACGCGGCCTTGACAACCAGGCTCAACTAAAATGGGGGGCCATGAATTTTGCTACTGACCAAATGATGGCGCTGCACCCGGCGGTAGTAATAGCACCGCAATGCCCTCCGGGCCAGCAATGGGCCAATGTGCAGCGCTCAAGAAACAGCGCAAAAGGAATGTTGAACGCTCAGCCCACCAAATCTATGCAGGCATTGCGCGAGCTGATTGACCAGGTAATTAAAACACAGCATATTGATACCAAACGCATTTACATTACGGGATTAAGCATGGGTGGTTTTGGCACCTTTGATGCCGTGGAACGCTACCCGGATCTGTTTGCTGCTGCCCTGCCGGTTTGCGGTGGTGGCGATGCGGCAAAAATTAGTGTAGCTGCTCACATCCCAATGTGGATCTGTGCCGGTGCCGACGACCCGACGGTGAACAATCAATATTCGGTAGATATGTTGTTGGAACTGCGCAAGGCCGGGGCACATCCGGGTTTTACTTTATATCCCGAAACCGGGCACCTGTCGTGGTTATCAGTTTACAGCGACCCGCATATTATCGAATGGCTGTTCAGTCAACATAAAAAATAAATTATCAAAGGAGTTACAATTTGCGGTGACTCCTTTGTTCTTCTCGATCTGGCCAGAACTAAGCCGTATCATGTATTGTTGGCCTTAAGATAATCTCGTCCTACAATAGTATCCTAACTACTGTGCTGCTAATTATGCTTTTATTGCAAACCAGATAGCTCAATTTCGTGATAACACACATTATTTTAACGCTACATTTATAACCGCGTAAGTTCCATAATAAACTGTATTATTTATATGAAAAAGGTATTATTCCTGTTGCTGATAGCATCAGCATTGAACCATAAACCGGCCGATGCCCAGGCCAAGCATACTTTTACTTTGGGTGATACTCAATTTTTGCTGGATGGCAAGCCTTTCCAGATGATCAGCGGTGAAATGCATTATCCCCGTGTGCCGCGCGAGGCCTGGCGCGCCCGGATGAAGATGGCTAAGGCAATGGGGCTAAATACTATAGGTACCTACGTATTCTGGAACCTGCATGAGCCGGAGAAAGGTAAATTTGATTTTACCGGCGGTAATGATGTGGCCGAATTTGTAAAAATAGCGCAGCAGGAAGGCCTATGGGTTATTCTGCGGCCCAGCCCTTATGTGTGTGCCGAGTGGGAATTTGGCGGATATCCGTACTGGCTGCAAAATGAAAAAGGGCTTATTGTACGCAGTAAAGAAGCGCAATACCTTGCCGAATATAAAAAATACATTCTGGCGGTGGGTAAACAATTAGCGCCCTTGCAGATAAATCATGGCGGCAACATCCTGATGGTGCAGATTGAGAATGAATACGGATCTTATTCAAATGATAAAGACTATCTCAAGATCAATGAGCAAATGTTCAGAGAAGCCGGGTTTGACGGCTTGCTTTATACCTGCGACCCTGCACCGGATGTGGCAAAAGGCCACTTGCCGGGTATGCTGCCT
>DATCXS010000344.1:0-11902 GCA_036565645.1 Mucilaginibacter sp. | reverse complement strand
TATAAATTTGACCGGCCACAAAAAAGAAATCATAACATACACCATGAACTATGATGCCGGCCAGCAACATCCAGTAACCGGCCTCTGCGTTGCCAAATGCAAATAGTATATAGCGCACACCCCAGGCCAGCATACCCATAGCCAGTATTTTTTTTATACCAAATTTCACCAAAAGAAAAGGCATGGCAATCATGAAAGCCAATTCTGAAAATTGTGCTATTGATTGTATGGCCGCTGCTTTTTTTACGCCTATTTCATTTAAAAATGGATTAGTGAAATTGTAATAAAAAGCCAATGGAATGCAAATACTCAAAGAGGCCAGAAAGAAGATCAGAAAAGACCGTTTCTTTAATAACCCAAGCGCCTCAAGTCCAAACACGTCGCCCAGCGAAATTTTTTGACCGCGTTTGGCAGGCGGGGTGTCAGGTAATGAAAATGCTAATATCCCCAGAATGGCTGATGCTACTGCAGCAGTGGTAAAGGTTAATACTAATGATCCGCTTTGTTCCCATCCGAGCCAGCCAATAAGCAAGCCCGCGATGATCCAGCCAATAGTTCCGAAAACGCGCACCAGCGGAAATTCTTTATTAGGATTCAGCATTTGTTTAAAAGAAACCGTGTTTACCAGGGCCAGCGTCGGCATATAGATCAGCATATAAAGCAACAAAAACACATAAAAGTTGCTAAAATCGGTAGCCTTGCTTGCGCAGTACATCAGTATGGCCCCCAGGATGTGTAACACACCCAGTACTTTTTGCGCCGAGAAATATTTGTCGGCTATCAGACCTATAAAGGTGGGCGCAATAATGGCCCCTAAAGCCTGCGTTGCATAGGCAGTTGCATTCTGTACACCCGTAGCATGTAAGTTTTTAACCAGATAAGTACCCATTGTTACAAACCAGATCCCCCAAACAAAAAATTCGAGAAACATCATGGTAGAGAGTTTGATACGGGTAGTTGTAGTCATGGTTTACAGGTATTTGGGTTATAAATTGAGTTGATGTTTTGGTAAATATATAACCCTCGGCGCAAAATAAAAAATAGCGGATGTTGCAATGTTGGTAAAAGGTGCTTAATTTCAAACTTCCAATCAACCATTAATTATGAGCTTACCCAAAAAGCAAAATCAAAACTCGAGGAGAGATTTTATTAAAAAATCTGCAGTCGGCATGGCTGCGTTTACCATTGTACCACGTTATGTATTGGGCGGACCCAGATACCTGGCGCCCAGCGATAAATTAACAAAAGCTATTGTGGGCGTTGGCGGCATGGGCCGCAATCATATCCCTTATGAAAATACGCCGGTAGTTGCCATTTGCGATGTAGATAAAAAGCATTTGTCTGATGTTGCAGCGATGGTAGGTAACGGTGTTAAAACTTTTTCTGATTATCGCGAAGTATTACAATTGCCCGAAGTTGACATTGTACACATAGCTACCCCGCCACACTGGCATGGCATTATATCAGTTGATGCTGCTAACGCCGGTAAGGATGTTTGGTGCGAAAAGCCCATGACACACACCATTGGCGAAGGTAAACGAGTGAAAGAAGCCATTCAAGCCAATGGCCGCATGTTCAGGATAAACACTTGGTTCAGGTATAAAGATGTTTTTTATGGGATGGGTACGCCGGTAAAGCCAATTAAAAAATTGGTAGAAAGCGGCTTGTTGGGATGGCCGCTTAAAGTTACAGTGGGCAAGTATACCGGTTACGACTGGAAGTTTTACTGGGTGGGCAAAGACAACCTTGAACCCATGCCCGTACCACCCGAGCTGGATTATGATACCTGGCTCGGCCCGGCACAATACAAGCCATATAATCCCCACCGTGTCCACCAGACTTTTCGCGGGTATTGGGATTATGATGGCGGCGGCCTGAGCGACATGGGCCAGCACTATTTAGATCCGGTACAGTATTTCCTGGGTAAAGATGGTACCAGTCCTATTTCGGTTGAAGTTGATGCGCCACTGCAACATACTGACGCTGTTGGAACGTGGCGAAGAATAACTTATACTTATGCCGATGGTTGCCAGATCATATTGGACGGTGAAGGCAAGGACACCAATGTGCCTTACATAGAAGGGCCGAAGGGTAAATTATATCAGGGTTTTAAATCGGATATCCCCGATCTGGAACGTAAGCTTGCTGCTTTCCCGGACCCTGCACCGCAATTAACCACATTTGTCGAAAGTGTTAAAACAAGGCAGAAATTCACTTTGAATGAAGAGAATGCGTTTCGCTCATGCACAATTGTTAACATGGGTTTAATTGCATTGAAACTGAACCGCTCGCTAAAATTCGACCCGGTTAAGCTGGAGTTTATTGGTGACGAAGCAGCAAACCGACTAATAAATCCGTCCATGCGCGCACCATTTAGTATTTAATCTACACATCATCACACCAATCAAATATTAACATTGATGAAAAAATTATACTTCTTTTTAATATTAGCCTCTCTGCAAAGCATGGCCTGGGCGCAGGACGCAAAAATAGCGGCTGTGCTTGCTCAAATGCCGGCTAATAATGCAGCTGAGATAAAAAAAGATATCAGTAGCATTGCTGATTTAGGCGAAGACGGCTATGTAACTTTAATCAGCGGCCTTACCGCTCCCGGTAAAGGTAATAATGCAGCTATCGAATATGCGGTTGGCGGCTTTACGGCTTATGTAACGCAAACCGGTAATGAAAATCTGCGAAAGATGAGTGTTAATGCTTATGCTAAAGCACTGCAAAAAGTCGCCGATAAGCAGAATAAGCAATTTATCATCAGCCAGTTTGACCTGGTTGGCAGAGACGATGCCGTGGCTTGCCTCAAAGAATATTTGACCGACAATGACCTGGCTGATGCTGCCTCAAGAGCTTTAGTGAAGATCAATACCCCCGCATCAAAAGCCGCTTTGTTAGCTGCTTTATCAAAAGCCGATGGTGCTGCAAAACTTTCGGTGATAGAAGCGCTGGGTAACACCCGCTATAAAGCTGCTGCCCGGCCAATCAATGCCCTGGCTAAAACCGGCGATGCATCGCTTGCTAAAGTATCTTATTATGCACTGGCACAGATAGCAGATCCCTCGTCAGCAACGGTACTGGCAGATGCTGCGGCAAAAAGTGGTTATAAATATGAAAGTACAAATGCTACCAAATTATATCTTCTTTATACAGAGCAACTGCTTAAAAACGGAAATAAGCTAATGGCGCAAAAAAACGCCCGCAACTTAATGGCCAAAACAAAAGCTGACGAATTGGTTAACGTACGCATAGACGCTTTGAAGATATTGGTTGAGGCAAGTACAAATAAACAGACTTTGTTGCTTGCCGCCGCCGCAGATGCAAATCCGCAATATCGCGCGGCAGCATTGAGGTTTGCTTTACCTTATGTAAACGCTGCTACAGTTTCGCTTTGGACAAAAAAGCTATCTACAGTTAATGACGATGCAAAAATCGACATACTTTATATGCTTGGCCAAACATCTTTAAAAACAGCACTGCCTGCCATACTTGCGTTGGATAAAAGCAAAAGCCCTCAAGTAAGACTGGCTGCTGTAAACGCAGCGGTTAATATTGGGCAGGAACAAGTTCTTGGCGCTTTGATCAAATTGATGAATAACAGCGAATCGGACGATATTGATAATATAGTCGAAGCGATCAATCACATGAAAGGGGCGACAGTAACCCGGCAGGTAGCGGCTGCTATTCCTTCTGCAAAGGAAAGTGCCCAGATTGCGTTAATAAATATATTGGATACAAGAGCTGCCTCCGATCAGTTTAATGCGGTTTTTGTACAGTTAAAAAGTAATAATCCTCATACCCGGGACGCGGCCTTTTCGGCTTTAAGACGGGTATCTGCAAGGCAAAATATGCCTCAGCTATTTGCATTGCTTAATGAAACAAGTGATGATGAGCAAGAAGCGGTTCAAGGTGCTTTAATTGGCGTGGTTACCACTGCTGATGATAAAGTACAGCAAACCAATGTTGTTTTACAGCACATGGCTACTGCACCCGAAAATAAAAAGGCCGCTTATTACAAAGTCCTGGCCCGTCTTGGTGGCGGTAAAGCATTGAAAATTGTTACAGATGCATACAATTCGGGTAATACCGATACAAAAAAAGCGGTACTCGAAGCCTTGTCTGTATGGACTAATGGAGATGGCACACACCAGCTCATCAGAATAGCACGTGATGCTAAAGATGCCGAGCTTATTAATCTCGCCATTACCGGGTATCTAAACGCTGTTGATCAAAATACTTACCCGCCGCAGCAACGCCTGTTATTAATTCGCGAAGCAATGGCTATCACCCAGGATATCGATCAAAAGAAAAGAATATTAGGCAGCCTTGAGCAGGCTAAATGTTTTAATTCTATCATATTTGCGGGCAAATATCTTGATGATGCCGACTTAAAACAGATAGCAGCCAACTCGTTGGTAAAAGTTACATTGGCCGGCGAATACAGCGGGGATATGATCAAAGACCTGTTAAATAAAGCAAAGCCTTTAGTGAATAATCGCCAAAAGGCCGCTATAGACAAATATATCGCGGCTATGAAACCGGGCGAGGGTTTTGTATCAATGTTTAATGGTACAGACCTGACCGGTTGGAAAGGTTTAGTTGCCGACCCTATAAAGCGCGCTAAAATGGACGCCAAGATACTGGCCACCGCTCAGGCAAAAGCAGATGCTGAGGCCAAAGTAGATTGGAAGCCGGTAAATGGTGAGCTATTGTTTGAGGGGAAGGGTTTCCAGAACCTATGCACCGTTAAAAAATATGGCGACTTTGAAATGTATGTCGACTGGAAGATCATTGACGATCATAAAGGTCAGGGTGACGCCGGTATATATCTGCGCGGCTCACCGCAGGTGCAGATATGGGATACAACACGCCATAGCGCAGGTGCCCAGGTGGGTTCTGGTGGTTTGTATAACAACCAGGTTAATGAGAGCAAACCGCTTAAAGTTGCCGACAATAAATTGGATGAGTGGAATACCTTCCATATCATTATGAAAGGCGACCGCGTTACGGTTTATCTGAACGGACAACTGGTTACGGATAATGTCATACTGGAGAATTATTGGGACCGTAAACAGCCTATTTTTCCGGTAGAGCAGATCGAATTGCAGGCACACGGTTCGCCGGTGGCTTATCGCGATTTGTACGTTAAGGAGCTGCCGCAGGTAAAACCTTTTGAGTTAAGCGATGAGGAGAAGAAGGACGGTTTCAAAGTATTGTTCGACGGTACCAATATGTTTAACTGGATAGGCAATACTGTCGATTACACCACTGAAGACGGTAATTTGGTAATCCACCCAAGACCGGGTAAAGGTAATGGCGGTAATTTATACACCAAAGAAGAATTTAGTGATTTTGTTTTCAGGTTTGAATTTAAGCTGACTCCCGGCGCCAACAACGGTTTGGGTATCAGGGCGCCTTTAGAGGGCGATGCGGCTTATACAGGGATGGAGTTGCAGATATTAGATAATGAGGCTCCGCAATATAAAAACTTGCATGTCTATCAATACCATGGATCGGTTTACGGCACTATCCCCGCTAAACGTGGTTTCCTGAAACCTGTAGGCGAATGGAACTATGAAGAAGTAATCGTAAAAGGACCAAAGATCAAGGTGATATTAAACGGAACTGTTATTAACGATGCGGATATAACCGAAGCCCGTAAAAATGGCGCTGCTGATGGCAAACCGCATCCGGGCTTGCAACGCACCAGCGGACATATAGGATTTCTGGGACATGGTGATGTGGTGTATTTTAGAAATATCCGCGTAAAAGATCTGAGCAAAGAAAAATAAACGATATTGCGCGAACAAAAGAGAATATGTCTGATAAAAATATAAGAGTATTGGTGGTTGGCTGTGGTAATATGGGCGCTTCGCATGCCACAGCTTACCATAACCTAGACGGATTTGAAATATGCGGATTGGTATCAACAGGTAACAGCAAAGTTGTACTTAATGAAAAGCTTGGCGGTAGCTATACTTTGTTTACCGATTACTATGAAGCCCTGGAAACTACAAAACCCGATGCTGTATGTATTTCGACATACCCGGACACACACGAAGAATTCGCGATTAAAGCTTTTGAAAATGGCTGCCATGTTTTTATAGAAAAACCTCTGGCCGATACCGTGGAAGGTGCCATTCGCGTAGCCGAAGCCGCAAAGAAAGCCGGTAAAAAGTTGGTTGTAGGCTATATTTTGCGTTACCACCCGTCATGGGAAAAGTTTATAGAGGTTGCGCAGCAAATGGGTAAGCCGCTGGTTATGCGGATGAACCTGAATCAGCAGAGCCACGGCTATATGTGGACGGTGCACCGTAACCTGATGAAAAGTTTGAGCCCTATTGTAGACTGCGCCGTACACTACATTGACGTTATGTGCCAGATGACGCGTTCAAAACCCATACAGGTCAGCGCTATTGGTGCCAGGCTTACTGACGAGGTGCCTGACTGGAATTACAACTACGGTCAGCTACAGATCAGGTTTGAAGATGGATCTGTAGGTTGGTATGAAGCAGGGTGGGGGCCTATGGTTAGCGAAACTGCATTTTTTATAAAAGACGTGTTCGGGCCTAAAGGCGCGGTGTCGATAGTTGCCAGGAACGCTTCAAAAGCCGGTCAATCTGATTCGGTGGATTCGCATACCAAAACCGAGTCGATCAAGGTGCATCATGCCGACATTAATAAAGACGATGAGTTTACGAAACCTGATGAATATATTGATCTGCATGATGAGCCTGACCACCAGGAACTATGTAACCGCGAGCAACGCTTTTTTTTGAAGGCAATCAGAGAAGACCTCGACCTTAGCGACCCCACGCAGGATGCTATTAATAGTTTACGAATAGCGTTTGCCTGTGATGAATCGGTTAAGACCGGGCAGGTGGTGATGTTGTGACGAAGGTTAAGTCAGGGCGCACGGGTTAAGCATTACAGGGCGCTTTGGCTTATTATATCATCTCACCTAAAACTGAGATTTTAGGTGCTTTTTCAATGCGATGTCGGATAAATTCCAGATCGCGGCAGTAAATGGTGTTGTGGGTACCAAAGGTTGGGGTTTCAGCAAGTGCTCTTTTAAACGGATCATATAGATAAGGCTGAAATCCTTGTTTTAACAGATTTTGGTGGATATCGGCTTCATTATATCCATACCGGTTTCCGCTGCCGTTCAGTTCGATTATAATACCTTTTAAACCTTCGGCATTAAGTGTATTAGTCATACCTTTCAAAACCTCCGCTTCAAACCCTTCCACATCAATTTTTACAAGTCGTGGAATATTTTTTTGGATAAGAGAATCAATAGTTAAAAGCTTTACCTCAATGTTTTCGGATGTTATTACTTCCTTTTCTGCAACTACATGGTTAGTAGTATCATTTGCTGATGTAAACTTAATGGTTCCTGTTTCAGAGCCGGCTGCGGCATTGATAGCGGTTGCCTTATCTTTTAATTGATTGAGCTCTATGTTTTTTAATAAGATATCAAAGGTAGAATTTACAGGTTCCAAAGCAATGGTGGTAGCGCCGCAAACGCCGGATGCAAGCATAGTGTAAGCCCCTACATTGGCGCCTACATCAATAAAGGCGTCTTCGTCCCGCAGAAAATGCAATAAAAAAGCCATTTCATTAAATTCATGCATACCCGCATAGATGTTGCCGGTTATACCTGTTAAACCTTTACGAACATAGAATTTAACCGGCGGTATAAAAGATTTGACAAAGAATTTTGAAGGATCATAAGCAGATTGTAATTGCCAGCTGATCAGGCGGCACAGAGCTTTAAAGAAATGGCGTTTGGCCAAAGGATGGCTGAATATAAAACTCAACGTGATCTTAAGTTTTTTCATGAATGATTTTATCGAAAAGTTCACATTGGCTGCGGGTCATTTGCTTTGCATCGTACCGTTTTTCGACCTCGGCGTTTATATGGATCGGTTGAAGTCTTTTTTCTGCCAGGTTTTTGAGAAATTGGTAAATGGCCCGATGGCTTTTTAGTGATGGTTCATATTCATATACATCCTTAATACCAAATTCATTTAAAACAGTCAGAGCGGGGCTTTCCCGGTTCAGGATGGCAATCAGTGGTTTGCGGGTTAGCAGATAGGGATATAGCTTAGATGCGGTGTATTTAGAGTCGTCCGATCCTGGAATAAATAAGCCGTCGGCCTGCTGAAGTGTAGCCAATGTATGATAATAGCCTATCCTGTCGGTCACCTCGTTTACGTAATCTTTCAGACCCATATCATAAGCCAGAGGGCTGATAGTGGGTTTTCCTGAACCAGCCGGGGCATAACTTGTTCCGATAAAATAAAGCTTTAATTTTTTAAATACCTCCGGCTCCTCTTCTAACCCATTTTTAAATGCGGTAAATAGTTTAAAAATGGCGCTGTGCATATCAAAACCTCCCCGGCCTATATAAACCAGATTGATAGATTTGCTATCAAGTATCTGCTTAAATTTAGAATGATTTATTTCAGCAATTTGCATGTCGGGCGCAAAAGCGCCAAAGGTGATAGTAGCGGCGGGTATTTCTTTTAGCTCAGGATAGCGTTGTTTCAGGTCATCAATATATTTTTGCGATACACTGATTAAGCCATCAACATTCTTCATTGCAAAGGGCTCCATGTATTTATTAAGCCGATAAGAGAACCAATATTTCGGTGGCCGCTGATGTCTGGGCTTGTCGCGGTAATATTCTGAATGCCAGGGATCCTGCATGTCAATGACGTAGGGTACGCCGAACTTCCTTTTCCAATACGCACCTAATACACACAATGGAAATTGTGTAGTCGAAAAGTAAATTAGATCAAACCGTGAACTCTTTAGTAGCTTGTCGACAGTTTGCTTGTAATACCACATAGACCGAAGCGCCAGGCTCCCCAAACCCAGCTTCGATGTCCAGGCTTTATCCAGCGCTTTAATCTTGTATATTTTAATATCCTGAGGTACGCTTTGACATAGCAGCTCATCTTTTTGTAAGTCAGAATAACGCTCATCTACAGTTACTACCTCGGCGTCCCAATTGTACTCTTTGTAGTAAGTCAGGCTCATGCGTACACGCTGCATATCAGCGGCGTTGGTTGGCGGGAAATAAGGAGAGATAATCAGGATGCGTTTCAACTCAAAGTTTGTTGTACCAGCTTTAAAAACTGTTGGCTTTCATTTTCCCAGTTTAACGTAGATTGCCCCAGTTCAAAGTTGTATCGTTGGGTGTTATGTAAATCTTCAGGGTTATTGACGTATTGTTTAAGACAACCGGCTAATGATTCGGGGTTGCCTTTTTTATAAAGCAATCCGCAATTGGGGTACTTTTGCAGCAAGTTGGTTTGAGCTGCGGTATCGCTTGCCAACATCGCCAAACCTGACTGAATATACGTGAAAATTTTATTGGTCAGGCAGATGTCTCTATTATAAGGCGAACCGGTTTCCAAAGCTAACCCTATATCAAATTGGGAAGCAAAATTGATTATCTCATCTGGCGGAATAGGATCATGGAATTTCACATTGATGCCACTGGCGTTTAACCTGTCAATAAAATCCTGGTTATGTGCAGGTTGGTTACCAAGCAGATGCAATTCAATCTGAGATGAATTAAAAGTTTTTAAGGCACCAATAATATCTTCAATCCCTCTGTCCGGACCTATAGTTTGCGAGAACCAAAATAGTTTTATTGAACCGGTATGTTTACCCAATTTAATGTTTGTTTTGGGAAACACGTTGCGTATGGTTATTGGTTCTTTATGGGGATATAGTTTCTGATAAGCTGCCGTTATCAACGGGCTGCTTGTATTAAATTGCTCAACCTGTGGTAGGTAATGGTCTTCTATATACCGGGCAAGTTTGAAATGAGGTGAGTGCTCATTATTACTTACTTCATACCGGTGCATATCCTCAGCATCGAAACCACATTTGGCCTTGTGCTTTTTTGCCGCTTTCACGGCAGCCGGTAAAGCTGCTAAATTATGTGCGATATACAAATCGGCGCTATGTTTTTGAGCTTCTGCAATTAAATAGGAGCAACTACGGCCAATGGCTTTCTCTGCAAGCAACATTGATCCACTTATACGAGTTACGCTATTGGCGAATTTGTAAACTAAACGGCTAATAAAATATGTTAAAGATTGATCGTCAGCAGATCCGGCTACCCTTATGGCCTTCCATTTTTTTTTCGTCAGCAGTTTTTTGTCTAACATGGTGCCCCATGCATTCCAATAAGCATATAAAACGGTGACATCGTAACCTTTTTCTGATAAACTATCAGCCTCTTTAACCAATCGCGGGTTTAATGCGGGTTGTCCTGAAGAGATTAATACTATCTTTTTAGTCATTAAAAACGTTAAGATATTGTTGTGCGATTACTTTAACATCAAATCTGTTCAGTGCAATTTCGCGGCAGCGTTTGCGGTCTATGGTGCCGATAAGTGCTATTTTTTCCGACATCTCCTCAGTATCTTGTACAATAAAGCCATTAACTCCTTCAGCTATAACTTCCGGAACCGAACCACGGCTGAAACCAATAACAGGTGTACCACAAGCCATCGCTTCAATCATTACTATCCCGAAGGGTTCATCCCATTCAATAGGAAACAAAAGCGCTTTTGCCTGCCCGAGGTACCTGTTTTTTTCTGCGTCATTCAACGGGCCCAGATATTCAATCTTAACACCATCTATTTGAGGTTCTATTTCGTTTTTGAAATAAGTGTAATTATCAGTAGTATGCGAAACGTTACCGGCTATCAATAATTTATTCCCCGTGCTTTTTGCAACTTTAATAGCTGTATGCACACCTTTTATTTTATCCAGGCGACCTAAAAACATCAAGGGTGCATCATTGGCAATTATTTCATTAAGCTGATAGGCAGAAAAATCAATAGCGTTATAGACTGTTTGCCATCTGCCCGCAACGTTACCTGTTGAAACACAGTAGTTGCTACATGCGGTAAAAACAAGATTTTTATTTGGGAGTGCATTTGCCAGCCTAATGCCGCTATGACTTACCGGCCGACCGTAGGTCATGATTTTTTTTACCGGCTTATTAAGAACGGGTAACAAATAAACCAGGCGCCCAAAATTATGTATCAAATCAAAATCGCCATGATTCTTACTTAAGTATTTCCATACAAAAAATACCTCCTGGTACTTTTCAACCTTTGATCTTTGTAAGTTATTAGTACCAAAAGTTATCACATTGCCACTGCAATGAGAGCCTGGCCCTGCAAGCAACGTCACCTGGTGGCCCAAACGTGTATATTCTTCAGCAAAAAGAGACACCAAACGTTCATGCCCGCCATATAATTCCGGTGGTACAGGTATACCAGGGTCCATTATAAGCAGTATCTTCATTTATAAACCGACCGGATGATCTCAAGCATGCGTTCGGCACTTTTTTTTAAGGTGAGGTTTTCTAAAACGTATTGACGGGGATTATACTTTTCATTGATCGTATTATTCCAAAACGTATAGAATTGATCATTAAATTGCCGGATATCTTTAAAAGACATACCGCATCTCTCGTCAAAAAACGGAATCGATGTTGCTGGTACAACCGGGTCGTTCCATTCAAATCTATTCGGATCAAGCCAATAGCCCTGGTCCCAGGCAAATACCGGGACATTCATCGATAATGCCTCGCAACACGCAAAGCCCTGGCTTTCGTGTTCGCATAAAAATATCATAGCACGGCATTGCTGTAATAGATTGTAATATTCGTTTTCGTTATATTGACCATAAGTTATCTCATGGTATGAGATACCCATATTATTCAGTTTATCGATAATGGGTTGCCTTAAATGGATACTGTTTTCTTCTTTGTTCCACATGATCTTGTTATAGATCAGTACATCGAATTTCTTCGTGATAGCAGCCGCGGGAGCCCATCTTTGAGTATCGATGCCGGCAGGGC
>DATCXS010000409.1:0-2287 GCA_036565645.1 Mucilaginibacter sp. | reverse complement strand
ATCAGGAATTCTACCAGGTTAACTTCCGGATTAAATTCCATTTCAACAAGGGGAAAAGTAGCCACCTCGCCATTCTCGTTGCGCGCCACGATAACGCTGATCTCTTTTTCAAAATCTATCAGTTGCTCAATCAGGCTTGGTTCGGTAAAGGCATTGGCCAATGAGCTTTCGTCGGCCACTTTATATACGCCGCGACCATCGTAACCGTCGCGTCTTAATTTTTGTATATAGGGATAACTAAAGCCAGACTGTTTTAAATCATCAACAGAATTTATTACTTTAAAGGGCGCGGTGGGGATATCGTTTTCTTTAAAAAACTGTTTTTGCAAGCCTTTATCCTGTATCAGGCGAATAATGCGCGGTTGCGGGTAAACCAGCACGCCTTCGCGTTCCAGTTGCTCTAAAGCGTCGACATTTACTTTTTCGATCTCGATGGTCAGCAGGTCTACTCTTTTGCCAAACTTATATACCGTTTCATAATCGCCTAAAGAACCTACCACAAATTCATCGCACAATTTGCGGCATGGGGCCTCGCGGTCGGGGTCGAGCACTTTTACTGTTACATTGTAGTTAATAGCTTGCTGTATGAGCATGCGGCCCAATTGCCCGCCGCCTAAAATTCCAAGTTTAAGATCTCCGTAAAATGCTTTCATTTCGTAATGCAAGTTTACCCCAAATCTTTCAAAAATGTGTAATGTATTTTGGTTTATGAGGATACGAGACGTTTTATCCCGCAATCAACTGCTCGCCTTCGATCTTCTTTTGCAGCTCGATAATAGCGCCAATTAAAGCTTCAGGCCGTGGAGGACAGCCCTGCACATAAATATCAACCGGAATAATGCGATCAACGCCTTTTACCACATGATAACCGTGCTGCCAATACGGGCCGCCGCAGTTAGAGCATGACCCCATCGAAATGACATAGCGCGGCTCGGGCATTTGCTCGTACAGGCGTTTAATGCGCTCGGCCATTTTAAAGGTAACGGTTCCGGCAATGATAATAACATCCGATTGACGGGCTGACGGACGAGGGAACACCCCCAGGCGGTCCATATCATACGTTGACGCGTACGATCCCATCATTTCAATAGCACAACAGGCAATACCAAAACCCATTGGCCATAATGATGACAAACGCGACCAGTTTAACAAGTCGTTAAGTTTGGTGATCATTACACCGCCGCCTTCGCTGTTTACATCGTTACTCATCGGCTGGTTTTTTAAAAGTTGGTTTAAACATAGGCTTGCGTATGGGTGCTGCCTGCGCTGGTGCTGTTGAAACCACAGGTTCTTGCAATACCGGCTCTGTCGAAAATTCACGCACTTTGAATGCGCCCTGTTTGATATTTAGCTGATCATATAACGAATTGGGAATGCTTGTATTGCTTGATGGTATCGTCTGTTTGGGTTTAATCCAATCCAAATCGCCCTTGCTCCAAACATAAACCAGACCTAATATCAATATGCCTAAAAAGATAAACATTTCTACCAGCGAAAACCATCCCCAGCGTGCATCAGCAGCAATAATTTGATGGTTGCCAAATACCGTAGCCCAGGGGAACACAAAGACCATCTCCACATCAAATAACAAAAATACCAGCGCAATAACATAAAACCGCGAGTTGAAAGGCAGCCAGGCACTGCCGGTCGGTTCTTCGCCGCATTCGTATGAAGTTAGCTTTTCGGGCGTAGGATTGTGGGGGGCTATCAGTCTGTTTAAAAAAAACATCAGGCCCACGAAGATAAATCCGGTGATCAGGAAGATAAGTATCTTGCCAAATTCTGATATTTGCGGAACTTCAACCATGTTGGCAAATTTAATAAAACAAACAGATTTTGACGCTATAATTATTGGCGGTGGTGCCTGCGGATTAATGTGTGCAGTGCAGGCGGGGTTTTTAGGCAAGCGTACGCTGATACTGGAAAAGAATGATAAAGTAGGAGCCAAAATATTGATAAGTGGTGGCGGACGCTGCAATTACACTAATCTGTATACATCGCCAAAACAGTTCATTTCTCAAAATGAGCACTTTATCAAATCGGCATTTGCGCAATGGACAGTTGACGATACCATCAGCTTTTTTGAAACGTATGGCATCGCCGGTAAAGAAAAAACACTGGGGCAATTATTTCCGCAAAGCGATAAGGCCCGCGATGTGGTAAAAGTTTTTACAGAACTATGTCATGATCTGGGTCAGGAGATACAAACCGAAGCAGATGTAAAAAGCATTGAGCAAATTAATGGCGGATTTGAGGTGAGTTATGAGAATGGCGGAAAAGTTTTCGG
>DATCXS010000122.1:0-4396 GCA_036565645.1 Mucilaginibacter sp. | reverse complement strand
CTCTAACCCCACCACATAAACCTGCGGAAATTCAAGTCCTTTTGACGAGTGTATGGTCATCAGGGATATGGTTTCGGCATCTTTGTCCTTATCCTTATCGTCGTTAGTAAGTAATGCCACATCTTGCATAAATACGTCCAGGCCTTTCTCCTCAATATCTTCACGCTCACTAAACTCCTTAATACCGTTCAGCAACTCCTGGATGTTCTCATAGCGATTCAGTCCTTCTACAGATTTATCCTCATACAAGTCTTTTAAAAGCCCTGAGTGCTGTGCAATGTATAAAGCAGCCTCATAAGCGCTTTGAGTCTTGGTAAGCACCTGAAAGCTCTGTATCATTACCGCAAAGCCCGTAACTGATGCAGATACACGGCCTTCTAAATATTTTTCAGGGGCAATAATTACCTCCCACGGCGTAATGCCATGCTGGTCGGCAGCAACAATGATCTTGTCGATAGTGGTATCGCCAATGCCGCGGCGCGGGTAATTGATCACACGTTTTAAAGCTTCCTCGTCGTTTGGATTAAAAGTTAACCTGAAATAAGCAATAAGGTCTTTGATCTCCTTGCGTTGGTAAAATGATAAGCCGCCATAAATTTTATACGGCATGCCCAGCTTGCGCAAAGCTTCCTCCATCGAGCGCGACTGTGCGTTGGTGCGGTATAAAATGGCAAAGTCATTCCAACGCATCCCTTTTAAGCTGCGCTGCTGCATAATTTCTTCGGCCACCAGCTTGCCTTCTTCATTATCGCTGAAAGCGCGCATTACCTTTATTTTATCGCCATGATCTTTTTCAGAAAAGACATTCTTTTTAAGCTGTTCTTTATTATTGGCGATAATGCTGTTGGCAACGTTTACAATGTTTTGGGTTGAGCGATAGTTTTGCTCCAGCTTGAAAACTTTTAGGTCAGGATAATCCTTCTCAAAGTTTAATATGTTCTGAATGTTCGCTCCGCGGAAAGCATAAATACTCTGCGCGTCATCGCCCACCACACAAATATTCTCATTAACAGCTGCCAGCTTTTTGACGATCAGATATTGAGAAAAGTTAGTATCCTGATACTCATCCACCATCAGGTATTTAAACTTATGCTGATATTTATTCAGTACATCAGGGTATTGTTTAAGCAGCTCATTGGTTTTGAACAGCAAGTCATCAAAATCCATTGCCCCAGCGCGGAAACAGCGCTGCACATAGGTTTGATAAATGGTACCCAGCATAGGGCGGTTTGATGAAATGTCGTCGGTCTGTATCTGATCATTTTTCTGGTATTCCATCCAGGATACCAGATTGTTTTTTGCTGCCGATATACGGTTAAGCACAAAGTTTACACTGTACAGCTTGTCATCAAGGCTCATCTCTTTCAAAATGGCGCGGATAACACTTTTGCTATCGTCGGTATCATAGATGGTAAAGTTGCTCGGGTAGCCAATCTTATCGGCCTCGACACGTAAAATTTTCGCAAAAACCGAGTGGAAGGTACCCATCCAGATATTTTCAGCTTCGGGGCCCACCAGGTGGTTTATCCGCTCACGCATCTCTCGGGCAGCCTTGTTGGTAAAGGTCAGTACCAGGATGTTGAACGAATCAACACCGTTGCGTATCAGGTGTGCTACGCGATAAGTAATAACCCGGGTTTTGCCAGAACCCGCGCCTGCAATGATCATTACCGGCCCATTAATTTGTTGTACTGCTGCTTTCTGTTCAGGGTTTAACCCCTCTAAATAATCCAATGCTTTTCCCTCTTTTCTGTATCCTGCGAAATTAAGGTTTTGTGGCGAAAGCGGAAAGGTTTTGCTATTGTTTTTAGCGTTATGAATTTCACTTTTCTGTCATTTCGACCAACGGGAGAAATCTTATAAGAGCGACTACAAGATGTATAAGATTCTCCCGTTGATGAAAACGATGTTCTATTTTGTCTTAAGCGATATCGAAAGATCTTATATGCTCCGCTAATCGCTTATATAAGATTTCTCCCGTTGGTCGAAATGACAAGTTTTTTTATTATTACATTTACAAAGCTTTAAACCCAATAAGCCTATGCCCCTTTATATATTTATCCAAAAAAGATCAGTATTGATGTTGTCGACTTTGTTTTTAATGGCAATGACCCAGGCATCGTCGGCACAAACCAGTTACGAGTTAAACAGCGGCTGGAAATGTAAACTAGCTACCAGTGTTGAAGATGCTGGCGATATGATATCGGCTCCCGGCTACCAGTTAAGCGGCTGGCAACCGGCTACGGTACCAGGTACCGTGTTGACCACGCAGCTGAACAACAAGCAGATCCCCGATCCATTTTACGGGATGAATAACAAACTGATTCCTGACATTTACAAAACCGGTCGCGATTATTACACCTATTGGTTTATTAAGGATTTTAAAGAAACCAAACCCGCAGGAAGTAACCAGGTTTACCTGAACATGCGCGGAGTAAATTATAGCTACAATATTTTTGTTAACGGGCATCAGCTGAATGATAAAGTGTTGCAAGGCATGTTTTTGCGCCGCAGCTTTAACATTACCAAATGGTTGGCTAAAAATGGTAATAACCGGCTGGCAGTAATTGTTTTTCCGCCCGATCCGGTTGGAAATCCTAATGGCGGCCAGGGGGGCGATGGCACCATCGCCCGCAACGTAAGCATTCAGTACACTCCCGGCTGGGACTGGATACAACCTATCCACGACCGCAATACCGGGATCTGGGATAAAGTGACTATTGAGAAGACCGCCGGCGTGCGTATTATCGATCCGCATGTGGTGACTCTGGTGCCGGGTTTAAGATTTCCTACGTGGCCTCAGGAGCCCGCCATTATACAGGTATCGGCACAACTACAAAATGCTACCGGTAAAGCTGTAAGCGGATATTTGAAATATAATCTGGATGGTAAGCCGGTAAGTAAAAAAGTAACGCTGCAGCCGGGCGTTACCACTGAAGTACAACTGAAGGATTATACCCTTCAACATCCGAAACTATGGTGGCCAAACGGCTACGGGCCGCAGAATTTGTATCACTTAAAACTACAATTTGTTACTGCGGCTAATAAAGTATCCGATCAAAAAAATATCGAGGTAGGGGTACGCCAGCTAACCAGCGAATGGAACGAGCATACCCAAAGCCGCCAGATTAATGTTAACGGACAGAAGATTTTTATTAAAGGCGGCAACTGGATAGTGAGTGACGAGATGCTGCGTTTCTCGAAGGCTCGTTATGATGCCGAGGTGCGTTTTCACCACGATATGAACCTGAACCTGATACGTGTTTGGGGCGGAGCTTTGATTGAGCGACCTGAGTTTTATGAGGCTTGCGACAAATATGGTATCCTGGTGTTTCAGGACATGTGGGGATCGGGCGATTGCAATGGCCGGTGGCAGGACCCTAAGAAGCTGGATGATCAGGCTACCCGACGCAAATATCCGGACGATCATGCTCTGTATATCCGCTCGATAGAAGACCAGGTTAAAATGGTGCGTAACTATGCTTCGCTGGCGATATGGTGCGGCGGTAACGAGATTACTCAGCCCGAGGATATCCTGAAAGCTGTACGCGATACCATTATGCCCACACTGGACAACACCCGCTGGTTTGTAGATTTCTCCAACTCACTCGATATGTCGAAAACCGAAAAGGGCACTAATGGCGACGGACCTTATAACATCCAGCCGCTATCAGTTTTTTGGGCTAAACGTACGTATCCGTTTAACTCGGAGATTGGATCGGTAGGCATCGGCGATTATGAATCGTTAAAACGCATCATCCCCGAGGCTAACATGGTTGCGCCCGAGTACGACCCAACCACGCATCGCGAGCGTATTGATTCGGTTTGGCGCTATCATACCTACATTGGTTATCAGGATTATATAGACAGATACGGCAAGGCTAAGAGTGTAAAAGACTTTGCCGAAAAAGCTCAACTGGTAAACTACGACCAATACCGCGGATTAATGGAGGGTTTCAGCTCGCACATGTGGGATTGGTACACCGGCACCATCATCTGGAAAACCCAGAACCCGTGGACGGCCATGCGCGGACAGATGTACGATTATTACCTGGACCCCAATGCCTGCCTGTACGGCCTGCACAACGGCAGCGCGCCGGTCCATATTATGTTTAACCCGACAGATAGTACCGTAAAAGTGGTAAATAACACATTCACTAATCTGAAACGCTTAACGGTTACCGTTAAACTTTATCAGATCAATGGCGACGAAAAGCCCATAACCACATTGTTTCAGGATATTGACGCTACCAGCGTTGCCGACGTTATCAATATCCGGAAAGAACTAAAAGCCATAGCTGCTGACCACGGTGCTTTCCTCGACCTGCGCCTTACCGACAGCAAGAAGAACATCATCAGCGATAACATTTACTGGCTGGCCGACAAATACGGCCAA